>CAXACF010000450.1:0-2173 GCA_963967125.1 uncultured Rhodobacterales bacterium
GCATCATCGATAAATTTGACGATACGGTTCGGCTAAATCTGCGTCGATTTGGATTGACCGCACTACCATTATTTTCAGTAACAGTGGCCTTGAATGCCCCACTTGCGGTTGCATTGCTATGCGGCACATCCTGTTCTGCGTTGGCACTACTGGGATCACGCCCCGCAAAAATTCGCCCGACTGTTGGCAGACAAATGTATCGTACGGCACAGTATTTATTGGCGAATTTTGCACCCTTTGCTGAAAATTCAACGATCAAACCCTGTCTATTATTCGCCATGCAACTTGACGGGCTTGATGCATGGCGCGCACGATTTGGGAGAGAGGCAACGCGGACGTTATTGCAACACGCCTATGATCGCATCAATGGTGCATTGCGGAACGACGATGTTGTTGTCCACACATCAGATCAGCAATTTTACGCGCTGGTGGTGGTCAATGATCTGTGCGATCTGGCCGCGACACTGGCAATCGGAAACCGTTTGCAAAAGGCAATCGATCCCGGGTTCCAAATCGACGGCCGATCACATTATTTCAGCCTATCCGTGGGCATCGCGGACAGTCGCCATTATCCACAAGTTACCGCCAAAAGATTGGTCCGCAGCGCAAATAGCGCGCTGAACCGTGCGCGGTATTCAGGTGATGGGCAGATGCGTTTATTTTCTCCTGACATGGATCAAAACGCAAAATCAAAACCACGTGTCACCAGCCCCGCACTGCGCACCGCGCTGTATGATCGTAAAATTCGGGCATGGTTTCAGCCGCAAATCTGCGCCAAATCGGGTCAAATCTTGGGATTTGAGGCGTTGGCACGTTGGAAACAAGGGGATGGGACGCAAATTCCCCCGCTTGAGTTTTTACTTGTTTTGGAAAGCTCGGGTCAAATGCGGGACATGACCGACAACATGATTGCAGATGCACTAAAATTATGGAACTGGTGGAAATCCGCAGGCTGGGACATACCACATGTCAGTATTAACCTAAGTCCCGATGATCTTGCAGATCCTGATTTACCCAAACGTGTTGAATGGATGCTTCACAATTTCAAAGTGCCCGCCAAAGTCCTATGTTTGGAAATCGTGGAAAATGTGATCGCACAGGATGCAAATGATGTCTGTGTCAGCAACATTAAATGCCTATCCGAAATGGGATGTAAAATTGATTTGGACGATTTTGGAACGGGCCATGCCTCGATCACATCAATCCGCCATTTCAAGGTAGATCGGATCAAGATTGACCGCAGCTTTGTCACAAAATGCGACCAAGACCCCGCGCAATCACGCTTGGCAAACGCCATGATCCAAATGGCGCAGCAATTGGATTTAGAAGTCGTTGCAGAAGGTGTCGAAACGATAGGTGAACAGTGCCACATGGTTGATCTGGGCGTTGATGCATTGCAGGGATACTCGATCGCGCATCCACTGGCCCCAGAAAAGGTGGTGGCATGGATGGAAGGCTATTTCAAAAAGCAACGTCGCAAAGCCGCCGTTTAGCGCATTTTCCCGTGCGATACAGGCGTTGATCCGCAAAAACACCCTCTTGCCTCTTGACCTTTTAGGTCAATCTCTATTGAACCCACCTCAGTATTGACACGACAGGTGGCGCCTAAAATGGATGATCAAAACAAAAACCTAATTCTTGCTTCGGTCCTCAGCATGCTTGTGCTGATCGTATGGTTCGTTTTGTTTCCCCCACCCGTCCCAGAAGAACAGGTGACCGATGCCGCCGATGCAATTTCAACGCCTGTTGAATTGCCTGCCACTGATCAGGAAACGCAGGTCGTCGCAGATGAACAGGTTGCGACCACGGCCGAGGCCGCGCGTGTTACGGTAGATACCCCAAGAATTTCTGGGTCAATCTCAACAGTTGGTGCGCGCCTGGACACGTTGCAGTTAAAAGATTTTCGCGTTTCGTTAGATGAAGGCGCCGAAAACGTCCGCGTTTTGAAACCGCTGGGCGAGGATGAGGCATTTTATAGCGCCTTTGGTTGGATGGCCCTGTCAGGTGCGGATGCAACAGCCATGCCCACACCGGACACAATTTGGGAAATTCAGGGGAATGACGTTCTAACCCCAGAGGCGCCTGTAACGTTGACATGGAACAATGGTCAGGGCCTGAATTTCATCCACGAAGTCTCCGTTGACCAAGATTTCCTATTCACTGTTCGCCAAAG
>CAXACF010000451.1:0-2173 GCA_963967125.1 uncultured Rhodobacterales bacterium
CAACAAACAGACTACGGCGTTTTACGCGTCGCGATGATGGCAGCATGACAATTGAATTTGTCATTCTATTCCCAGTTCTGATGATCATCTTCGTCTCCTTCCTTGGGTTTTCGATGGCCTTTGTGCGCCAATCCATGATTTTGAACCACGTTAATCAGGTTGCGCGCGCCTATTCAGTTGGATTTTTCGCCAACGAGGCAGCCGCAGAGGAAGATATTGAACAATATCTTCGGGATATTTCGTCGATGAAGGACGTTCCTGGAAGCAAGTTGGGATATGGATCGGCTGATGTAGAAGACCGGCTGGGATATGTTACCATTCGTGTTCAGGTGCCGATGTTGCGATTGATTTCCTACGTTGGCATGCCCTCGGTCTGGCGCCCTTTTGTTGGGTCAAACACCAGTTTGGCCGTGCGCTATCCGATTGAGGAGCGCCGCTGATGACTTGGTTACGCAAATTTTGGCAGGACTGTCATGGCGGTCTAAGCCCCAGTATCGCAATCATTATGATGTACCTGATCACCGTGTGTGGAATGGGGGCGAATGCCGCCTATTTGGTGACGCAAAAAATGCGCCTTGAAGGTGTCGCTGATGTCATCGCGCTTGAGGCGATGCGCGGTATCCGCGACACTAATCGCGATCTGGATGGTGTGCGCAGCTACGCGTTAAACAATGCCCGCGATGCTGCGGGGACGGGCAGTATCGACATAAACCTGTTGCGGGACGTGACAACCATTCAGTTTGGACGCTTTGACCAAAAAACGATGAAGTTCACAGAAGATGAAGGAAACCCAGAAGCTGTTGTTGTGTCACTGGATTTCACAGCAGACACGGGGCATCCTGTGCGTCGTATGTATTACACGGCGGCAGGGCGATTTGCGGATATGTCTGTGCGCCGTGTTGCGCAATTTTACACGCCACGTTGTTATACATCGGGTATTGTAGCGCAAGGGAAATTGGAATTTCGCGGCAGCTTGTCGATGCAGGGCGATTATTGCCTGCGGTCGAACAAACAGATTGCGATCAATTCCTCTTGGTCTCTTGGGAATGACGGGATCATTTCCGCCCCGCCCAATTCATCGTTGAATCAAGCGGTTGTTAATAAACACGAAAATACAGGTGTGTTAGAGTATCGCCATTGGAAAATGGAACTAAGCAAAGACTACATGGGGTTTTTTAACGCTTTGCGATATGGATATCCAGCACGGCTCAATCCCACGTATTTAACCAGCAATCGGGTGATCACCGTAAAAATTCCACGCATTGGTAAACGCAAACCATGGCGTCATGCATCACCGAGTGACTATCACGTAGGGCGCATCAATTACACCAGTTGCTGGAATAAGGATACTTTGGTTTTAAATGGGGGGACGTATCAGAACATGGTTCTGGTGACCAATTGCCGAATTGATATCACCCAAGGCGTTGGATTTAATAACATGATCCTTATTACGACCAAAGGGGGCAAAGATTCCATTGAAGCGCGTAAGGGACTGAGACTTGGATCAAAAAACACGGCGTGTTCTTCGTTTGTTGCAACCGTTTTCATGACCAGAGGCGGCATCAGCGCATCCAACGCAATCAAATTATTCGGCGCACAGTTGATCACCTATGCAGATGACGCGCACAATAAGGGGTCTTTGCCGACAACCGTTTTGGGTGGATCGGTTGAAATGATTGGCAGCTCGATTTTCTCTGGCGGAAATTTGCGATTTAATAAATCGGCCAAATACACGGACAGTCCCAATCCAACCTCAAAAGGTATGGTCAAGAACGACTATATTCGCATGGGTGTTTATTAAGGCACGGTCGATGTCGTAAATCGTTCATTCTTGTCGTCGCTAAGTATTGATTTTCTGGTGCGAAGTTGATTGTCTCTGCGTCAATGGACAAAGGAGACGGCTATGCGCTTTTCCGCGCTTCGAATTCTGAAAGAGGGTTTGACTGGCAACAAAGGGTGGAGTGCGCATTGGCGTGATCCTGACCCCAAGGATGAATATGATGTTGTCATCGTCGGTGGCGGTGGACATGGCCTATCCACAGCGTTTTATCTGGCCAAAGAACATGGCATCACCAGGAGAAGAAGTCCAGTGGAAGCGGTCCCCAGGTGGTGGTTGGGGTTGTGTCGTCGTCACCGTGGCCACTGATCAGAATTCCTTCGCCAAGGCCGTGCT
>CAXACF010000452.1:0-2172 GCA_963967125.1 uncultured Rhodobacterales bacterium
TGCTAGATCAAAGACGGAATGATAAGTTGGAATTTCGGCGCGGATGATAGGATCAAGGCATTGGCGCGGGGCGCACGTTTGCATTCGATTGGAGCCGAAAGGTTTTGCGAAACACCATTCCGAACATGCAGCGCCGATATACTTCAGATGATTTTGGCTTTTACCTTTACCAGACTGAAAAGAAGCGCACAGGTATAGAGCAAAGAGATGATCATGAACGTTTGCCAAGTATAGCTATATAACAGGGCTGCGAAAACGACCGTGAATAACAGGGTAAACGCAACGGATCGCCGCGGTATTCGTATAGCTTTTGGAGAAAATGTTTTTAACCGAGAGATCATCAGTGTCCCAACCAAACACAACCAAGCTGCCACGATGTAGGGCGAAATCAATACGGTCTCGAGACCAGATAACACAAGGAAAACGGGAAGTAGCACGAGTAACGCACCACCAGGCGCTGGAACACCGACAAAATGTGTTTTGGGTATATCGGTGTTCGGACAGGCGTCAACATTCTGCCCATCATTATCTTTTGGGTTTGCAATGCTTTGCTGAAACGCATTAAATCTTGCCAATCGCAAACAGCAGGCCGCCACAAAAACCAGCGTCGCGCCCCAGCCAAATGACCCCAATTCATTCGTAAACATACAATACAGCAGGATCGATGGCGCAACACCAAAGCACAGGAAATCCGTCAAACTGTCCAATTCTGCGCCAAATTTTGAAACGGCATTTAATTGGCGTGCGGCCAATCCATCCAATCCATCCGCAACTGCCGCCAAAAGGATAAGTGAGGCTGCAAGCTCATGAAATCCTTCAAGGGACATGCGGATGGATGTCAGTCCAAAACACATCCCGATAATGGTGATTGCGCTTGGCACAACCTTGTAAATTGAAACTTTGCCTTCACTTTGTCGGGTGCTGTTTTCCATATCGTCCTCAGATGAAAGACAAATTCCTAGTTCAATCGGGCGATAATCGTTTCACCGGCAATCATGGTTTGTCCAATTTGCACTGTAGATTCCGCGCCGCTTGGCAGATAAATATCCAAACGCGATCCAAAACGGATTAAACCAAAACGTTCCCCGCGCTGCATGTTTGATCCTGCTTCTGACCAACACATGATACGCCGCGCAACAAGCCCTGCAATCTGCACAACACCGTATTGACGCCCGTCGCTTAGTTCAACGGTAATACCATTGCGTTCGTTTTGTTCAGATGCTTTGTCCAAGGATGCATTCAGGAATTTGCCGTGATGATAGGCCACTGTGGTTATGCGCCCTGCAGCTGGAATGCGGTTCACGTGACAGTTAAACACAGACATGAAAACGGATACCCGCGTCATCGGTTCACTGCCCAATCCCAATTCGCTGGGGGGAACCGCGGGTTCCAGTAATGAAACGATGCCGTCAGCGGGCGACACCATAATGCCGTCTTCGGTCGGGACAACGCGTTCTGGATCGCGGAAAAAATAGTAAACCCAAACCGTCAGGCCCACGCCAATCCAGCCCAAGGGTTCCCACAACAAAAAGAGGACAATTGTGACCGCCGCAAAAATTGCAACGAATTTGCGCCCCTCGGGATGCATGGGTTTCACAAAGGTGGAAAGCATTGACACAGACATTGTGTTTCTCCGCATAAGATATCAGCTCTAAGGAGTGCAGTTAACGACAGTTCCTGTGAAACACAATCATTTCAAAGCATAATTGGCGGTATTTTTATCCGAAATTCGCGCTGAAAAATTTGATGGAACGATAAATGTAAAGCGCGATCACCATAAAGAAAAACGCCCCGGCAATATCGCCAATCAAATATCCAAAAACACCCGTCAGAAAGTCGCCGTCAAAGTTCAATAACGTGAGTGCCGCGCCGTTTAAAATTGACATGATTGCCGACATGATAAGCACATTTATCCACGTATTGGTGATCAGTTTGTCCGACTTAAGTCGATTGATTGCATTAAACACCAGATAACCAAGATAACACGCGATCACACTTGCCAGAGGTCCAAGAGGGTGAAGATCAAGATTATTGCCATAAACGGTGATGAACCAAGTTAAATATGACGCGGGTAACAAATGTATGAATGCGCGTGAGCCAAGATAGTGAAACGCAACTGCACGCACGCCATGGGGCAAGAACAATAATCCGATCACAGATAGGCTTTCTGCC
>CAXACF010000453.1:0-2161 GCA_963967125.1 uncultured Rhodobacterales bacterium
CCCGCACAATTCGAAAATCTTGCAAAAGAAGTCAGCCCTCTATTCTATCCAATGACGGCCGATTTCTTGGCGCTCATGGACGATTCTGAAGTCAAGAAGATCACAGGTCAAATAGGCTCTGGATGGAGCAGAATTGGCACCATTCTAAAGTTGATGCGCAGCACCAAACCATCGCAATTGCGGCTGCTGCCGTCAAACCGGGTAGGGCGCCAAACACGATACCGACGATTGCTGCCAGAACCACAAAGATTAAGGCGTACGGATCGTTGAATAGAACAACAAAACCACAGGAGATATCATAAAAGATGGATAAAAAACCTGCGTTTTCAAAAATCGTCTGTAGGTTCGCACATTGGTTTTGAAACATCTTATTGTGCTCCTGTAATCCAGTTGGTGTATGGGCGCATGTCAAACAGTGCGCCTTTGGGATCGTTTAACATCATGATCCCCATGAATAGCCATTGGAAGATAAAGGCAACGATTACGCCGCCTATGATCTTTTTCGCCCAACTTTTGACGCCAAACGTCGTAAGCATTGCGATAAATGTGATGATAAGCGCCAAGAAATATCCAACAGCCCAAAAACAAAATACGAATAAAGAACCGCCCGCAACGACAAAGAAAATGCGCCGCATGTTACTTTCCAAAAAACCATATCCGTCTTTCAAATCCCCAGCTTTTCCAACCAGCGCACGTATTGCCAGAAAAAGTCCGCCAGCAACGATTGATATGGCCAAAATCATTGGCAAGGTTCTGGGACCAACAACCTCTCGTGTGGTATCGATCGTAAAGGCTTGGATAATAAAAAATACCCCAACCAACATGACAACAGCGCTGACGCCGTATTCGACTTTGACTTTGTATTTTTGATAATCCACGCGCCATAAACCTTTCGTGAGTTTCAAATATTAAGGCAGGCCCAATCCAGGCCTGCCTCACATCCATTATGTTGGATTATTGGTTTTTGATGATCTCAGCGACAACTGGGCCCATTACAGAGAACATTGTGTCCTGTGCTGCAGTTGCAGTTGCTGCGTCAGTGTAGAATGATGCCAAGTCATTTTTACCCATGTATTTCTGATAACCTTTTGTACCAGCAATATGTGCAACAGCTGCGCCGACATCTTCTTTCACTTCATCAGAAATGCCAGCTGGACCGAATAGGCACATTAGACCTGTGAACTCGATCCCACCTGTTCCCTGCTCAGAGAATGTTGGTAGGTCTGGTGCCATTGGGTCACGATCTGCGCCTGCTGATGCCAATGCACGGATGTCGTCTTCGAAGCCCACAACTGTGTTTACACCGCCAAATACGGCGTCAACTGATTGTGAAACCAAGGCTGCACGTGCTTTTGAGCCGCCTTTGAACGGAACTTTCTTGTGCTTGATCCCGTGTGAGTCAAAGAAGATGTGGCCAATCGTTGCGTGCATTGTTGCCGCACCTGATGTACCCCATGTGATTTCTTCACCTGACGCTTTGGCGTTGTCGATGAATGCCTGCATTGTTGTTGCAGAGTTTGATGTGTGAACCTGCAATGATGTCACAAGCTGTGATGCACAGCCCAAGTTTACGAAATCATCTGGCACGTGGTAAGGGCGGTCTTCGCCTTTTGCCAACTCACCTGCAATGAATGTACCGATGTTGATCATGTATAGTGTGTGACCATCACGATCTTCTTCCAAAACCTGCTTCGCCGCTTTCTGACCAGATGCGCCTGGTAGGTTCACGATGTAGGCCGGCATGCCGTTCATGCTTGGTGCTTCATGCATGTAAGATGCGAAACCACGTGCAGTTGTGTCTGTACCACCACCCGCAGAGAAACCAACCATGATTTTGATTGGCTTGCTTGGGTAATCAGCAAGTGCCGCGGTGCCCGCCATTGTCGTCAATGCAGCTAGACCAGCTGCCACTTTGTTGATAAAAGTCATATATACCTCCCATTTGGTGGAGAACACACAAACGCAAAAGGCGTTGGGTGTAAACAGTTGAAATTCTAGAAACTGAAAAAAGTTAACGAAATGTCCCAAACACACCCATTTTCTGGCCTGATTGTCGTTGATTTTACGCATGTTTTGGCAGGACCGGCCTGCAGTTATTACCTTGGATTGCTGGGCGCGACGGTCATAACGGTTGAGTCGTCAACAAAAGGCGACGCAATCC
>CAXACF010000454.1:0-2150 GCA_963967125.1 uncultured Rhodobacterales bacterium
GTTCGGCAGGGGGAGCCCCGCATCGCCTATCTCCAGCAGGAATTCGACGTGGACCAAACCGAACCCCCTGATCTGCAATGGCATCAATATTGGGTGTTTTTAAAACAGGATGCCCATAACACCCCAACCAATCCGCGCGTTGTTGATCGGTGATGAAAAAGAGGAAATTGGGGCGTTTTGCCATGTCATTTATCCTGTAGGTTATTCGCGTAGCGATCCAACATCTGCGCCATCTGTTCTGGTGCCTCTAGCATGCCATCATGCCACGTATTTAATGCATCATTTGTCCAATCCGCATGTGTTTTCAATCGCTCATATTCGCGCTGAAACGGAGACTGCGAATTCTTGGCCGCAACAATATAATGTTTATTTGAAACCTCTTCTTGTTGCCCCGACAATGTCACGCCCGTGGCAAAGGTTCCTTTGGGCTGGGGCGTGCATTTCGATAGGATATAGGCACGCAAATCTGGATCCTCGGCCCATGTGATCGACGCGCCATCGGGCTCCAACCCAATCGCCCCGGCATCGATTTGACGTTGAAATGCGGCCATGCGTTCAGGATTTGCATTTTGAAATATTGCTTGCTCCGATCGTTCGGGCACAAACGCATCAAAATAAACCAATGCACGGATACGATCCACACAACGATCCGCAGCACCCGTGATGATCAAACCACCATAGGAATGGCCTACCAAAATCACATCCCTAAGGTCACGCCAACGTAGGGTATTCACAATGTCCGTGACGTGAGTATCCGCGGTAATGTCAGCGCTTAGTAAATGTGCGCGTTCCCCCAGTCCTGTGAGCGTTGGCGCATGCACCTGATGCCCTAACGCACACAGTCTTTGTTTCAGTGGTGTCCAACACCACCCCCCATGCCATGCGCCGTGAACAAGGACAAAGTTCGCCATATGCCCCTCTTACGCAGGTTTCAGGGCGCGGAAATGATGAAGTCCCAAGACGGCAAAGGCGGCCAAGATTGCCCCAAACTGAATGGTCTCTGGGCGCATCAATATCCCCACGGCAAGGATCAATCGCACGGCAATCCAAAGCGGGGTCAGAGCACGGGCATCAAAGGCAGCAAGTGCGCTGGCCACCAGATACAAGGCCAAGACCAGACGCGCCAAGAGCCAGGCAAGGGCACCATAGTTTATCCCATCCTCATACCCAGGCAGTGGTTCACGCGCAGTGCTAGAGGGATCAATCAGGGCTTGATCGACCAACAACAGCTCTGGGTAAAACG
Source organism: uncultured Rhodobacterales bacterium (assembly GCA_963967125.1). Lineage (GTDB taxonomy): Bacteria > Pseudomonadota > Alphaproteobacteria > Rhodobacterales > Rhodobacteraceae > HIMB11. The sequence continues at coordinate 1,244 of CAXACF010000454.1, forward strand.
CAAAGACAAACGGAATTGCAAACATAACAATGCCTGAGCGCACGGCACTGAACCCTGTCGCCATGGGTTCGGCCTTGGTGATCGTCGACGCGGCAAAAGCGGCCAAGGCCACGGGCGGCGTAATGGCCGAGGCCACCGCAAAGTAGAAAATGAACATATGCGCTGTAAATGTTGCAATGCCCAAGCCCACCAACAAGGGCCCCATCAACAGCGCAACATTCACATATGCTGGAACCGCGGGCATCCCCATTCCCAGCAACACGGCCAATAACATCGTGATCAATAGCGCAAAGAACTGGAACAGGGTTGATCCACCACCTGCCAGATCAAAGGACAGTAAGAACCGCAACACATCAATTGCAACGAATTTGGAAAGCCCCGTGAAGTTTAGGCAAACATCAATCACAGTGACCGCAAGGAACATAAGGTACAATGTTGAAATCGTGATCCCCGCCTCGGCCAAGGCATCCAACATTTTGCGCGGTTGTTGGCGGAATTCTTTATCCAAAAACAGCAGAACCATTACCAAGGCTGCGGCCCACCATCCTGTGGCCCCAGCGTCGCCTGCCGCGTTTTGGAAAATTTGCATGCCCCAATTCAAATTACTGACACTGCAACGATCCCCCTGCATCACCACATCTGCCCCTGTGATCCAACCAAGGAAACCGCAGCCAACCAAATCCTTGGGCGTCAGCAATAAAAGCAAGATAAGCAAAATTGGCAGTGCAATTTGACACAGGTGCAAAAGTTCCGTGCGTGAAATGCGCATGTCCTCGGTAAATTCTCCGAATGCCTCGATCCCCTGTTTGCGCGATTGGAAGGATGCGCTTAGGAATAGGCACAGGAAATAAGCAAGCGCTGGTAAGGCTGCTGCAATGATCACCTCGCGGTAGGGTACCGCCGTCAT
>CAXACF010000455.1:0-2148 GCA_963967125.1 uncultured Rhodobacterales bacterium
AAGGGCAGGCCAGCTATTCCGTAAATGCCTCCCGCGATCTGACAAATGTTGAAAACATCGCGGATATTGAGGTGGGCTCTCTTGTCGAAGGGGCGGGCTTTGGCCGCGAGGTATACGTGACATCCAAGGATGTGTCAGGAAAAAGAATTCGACTGTCAAAACCACTTTACGATGCGGCTGGCTATCAATTATACACCTTCACGCGCCATAAATACCTGTTGGATTTCAGCGGATTTTCAACGCTTAGCAAATTCAATCTTCAAAACATTGAATTCCAATGCAAGGAAACTGCAAATGCTGTGATGCTGGCGCGCGGTGGAATTATTTTTCACATGATCGATTGCTTTATCACGCAACCAAAATATCGTGGTATTACCTCGATCGGGACGGGGTGTCAGGGCATGTTGATTGACCGCTGTCATTTCGTCACCGCAGAGGCGCAAACAAATGCCACAGATCGCGTCAGCATCGGATTGAACGCAAACAATAACGACGTAAAACTGCGCGATAATTGGGCATCGCAGTTCCGCCATTTTGCCCTACTTTCTGGGTCGAACAACATCATCACGGGCAACCACTTTTATCAAGGGGATGGTGTGCAGGGTGGTGCGCGGCTGGCTGGAATTATCCTGACCAAGGCGGCAACATCATCGTCAATCGTTGGAAACTATGTCGATAACTGTTTTATCGAATGGACCAATGAACATGATGAAACCCCTGATTTCACATCTGGTTTTGGGTTTTCGTCGTTGTCCATTAGCGGGAATAACTTTCTAAGTGGAGCGGTGGCCCCGTGGTTTAATTATATCCTAATTAAACCCTACGGAACCAATCACGGGATTTCCAATTTGTCTGTGACAAACAATAACTTCCGCTCGATCAATGGATCAATCTCTCGGGTGGAATGGGTGGATACGACCTATGCGGACATTAATCGCAGTCGGCTTGAGGCGATTTTGTTTGAAGGGAACAATTTTGAAAATATCAATCGTGCCACCCAAAATCCCCTGATTGTGGAACATACACAAAGTTCCGCAAACAGTGTTTGGACCCTGGAAACAAACAATGAATTGCCGTTTCAATCCTATGCCAAACGTGTGACGGCGATTGCCCCGCAGGCACAGATTAAAACATCCTCAAACAGCGCCTATTTCGACATGCCCTACACAACCGGTCAGGTTGGATCGGACAAGGATCAAGTGCAGCTGACATTTGGCACGTCGGTTAAGGGGAAAATGGCGGTGACTGTGCGCTGCGATTAATGTTTGGGTTGGCTTTTGCCACGATATGTTCGTGTTCCTCCGCGTCCTGCGGTGGAACGGCCGCGGGTGCTTTGATCACTTGCGGCCTCTACTGCGGATTGACGGGCCAGTGGATCATCGGCAATCGCCAGATCCACGGCCTCAAGCCGTTTGACTTCATCGCGCAGGCGCGCGGCCTCTTCAAATTCAAGATTTTCGGCCGCTTTGCGCATATCGCTGCGCAATCCCTCAAGCACCGCTTGCAGGTTCGATCCACCCGCCAATTTGTCATCAATTTTGGCCGTGACACGGGATTGATCCGTGTCGCCCTGATACAAACCTGCCAGAATATCATCGACATTTTTGCGCACTGTTTCGGGGGTAATGCCGTGTTCCTGGTTGTAGGCGATTTGTTTCACGCGTCTGCGTTCGGTTTCGTTTAACGCGCGTTCCATCGATCCCGTAATGCGATCCGCATACATAATCACGCGCCCTTCCGCATTTCGCGCGGCACGCCCAATTGTCTGGATGAGTGAGGTTTCGGAGCGCAAAAATCCCTCTTTATCCGCATCCAAAATGGCCACCAAGCCACATTCAGGAATATCCAAACCCTCACGCAATAGGTTAATCCCGATCAAGACATCAAAGGTGCCCAGGCGCAGATCACGCAGAATTTCGATGCGTTCCAGCGTATCAATATCGCTGTGCATATATCGGACGCGAATACCCTGTTCATGTAAATATTCGGTCAAATCCTCGGCCATGCGTTTTGTTAGGGTCGTGACAAGCGTACGGTACCCATCTGCGCTGACTTTCCTGATCTCATCCAGCAGATCATCGACCTGCATTTCAACGGGGCGAATTTCAACCTCTGGGTCCAAAAGGCCCGTTGGGCGAATAACCTGTT
>CAXACF010000456.1:0-2147 GCA_963967125.1 uncultured Rhodobacterales bacterium
CCCGGGGTGCGACGGTGACAGCAACGCATAAAACAGGCAACCACCCGTCCATGGCGGGGGAAACACCCCCCGCATAGGCAGTACGATGGGGGGGAATGGGACAGATCTCACCCCCCCCCGGACTGTCGGCAGCGGTTCCCAGACGCAGAACAATAGAGGTCACCGTATCGCAGGTTTTACCATCGGCCATGTAATAGGCCTCATGACTGGTCAGCGGGACGGTCCAGAGTTTGAGTGATGTAATTTTCATCTCTGCCCCCTTATTCGGCCGCAATGTCGGTGCGTGGCAACGCGCTGGTCGGATCATAAGCGGCGTCCCCCAGAATACGGGCCGCACGTGGTTCACCCGCGATCAAAACGCTCACCTCTTTGCCTGCAACATTCACCTCGGGGCGCACATAGGCAAAGGCCAAGATTTTACCAACCGTATGCCCATAGGCGACCGAGGCCGTTGACCCCATCACTTTGCCATCCACCATGATCGGTTCACCACCATGGCCATCTTCGACCCCGTCGGGTTCGATTTCCAGATAGGCACAGACCCAGCGCATGTCATCGGTGTTTAGGGTTTTATCCTTCCCGATATAATCGTTTTCATTGCGTGCAAAACGCAATACATCCGCCTCGGCCAGGGTCACTTCGTTTGTCAGCTCTCCTGCGCCTTTAAACGCTTTTTCCATGCGCAGGGAATTCATCGCAAAGCTGCCATAATCCTGAATGCCATACGCTTCGCCTGCGGCCCATAGGGCATCATAAACGGCCAATGCGCCATCGCGTGGGATGTGCAATTCCCAGCCTAGCTCACCTGCATAGGACATGCGGAATGCCCATAATTTTACGCCTGCAACCTCGATCTCTTTCGCCTTCAACCATGGGAAACCTGCGTTTGACAAATCCGCATCCGTGCAGGCGGCCATGACGGCACGTGCCTGTGGTCCATTGATCGCAAGTGCGGACCAATCGGTTGATAGGATTTTGACAGAGACCTCTTCGCCATCCCGATTGTGGTTTAGATGATCCACCAGGCGTTGTTCAAAGAAGGCCGCGCAGACAAGGTAATAGCGTCCCTCATCCAGTTTAACGACCGTTGTTTCCAACTCAATCCGTCCTGCGCGGTTCAGCATGTGTGTCAGGGCGATACCCCCCACCTTTTTGGGCAATTTGTTGGCAACCAAGCGGTTCAACAAATCCTCGGCACCCGCACCCGACACTTCGACCTTGGTAAAGGCAGAAATATCCATGATCCCAACGCTTTCACGTACCGCGCGGCATTCTGCGCCCACGATGTCATGCACCTCGTTGCGTTTGAAACTATAATAATCGCGCTGTTCCACACCGTTTTTCGCAAACCATCTGGGGCGTTCGTGGCCATAGACCTCTTCATAAACCGCGCCCTTTTCCTTTAGGCGATCATAAAGGGGCGATGGTTTTATGGGACGTCCCGCCAAACGGTTGAAATGGGGAAACGGGATTTCGTGGCGCAAACAGTAATCTTCATGCGCCTTGGTGACTTGCCAATCCTTGGTTGCGTATTCGCCAAAGCGACGTGGATCATAGTCGCGCATGGAAATATCGGCGGCACCATGCACCATCCAACGCGCCAATTCGCGCGTCAAACCCGGACCCCAGCCGATCCCAATTTGCGTGCCACAGCAGCACCAGTAATTCTGCACGCCTGGTGCCGGACCGACTAATGGATTTCCATCAGGTGGATGCGAAATTGCGCCATGCACTTCCCGTTGAATACCCAGTTCCGCGAATATCGGCATGCGGTTCAACGACTCTTCAAGGTATGGCATGACACGATCATAGTCCGCGTCAAACAACCAGTTTTCGTATTCCCACGGGCATTCATCATGCCAGACAGAATTTGAATTCTCTTTCTCGTAAATCCCAATCAAACCGCGCTTTTGTTCCATACGGATGTAGCCAGATACTTTGCGGTCATCGCGAATAACGGGCAGTTCGGTTTCCAGATCTTGGAACTCAGGCACATTGTCGGTGACGAAATAGTGGTGGGTCATGGATGTCATGGGCAGTTGAAGGCCCGACCATTCGCCCATTTGACGGGCATATGTACCCCCTGCATTCACCACGTGTTCACAGGTGATTGACCCCTTTTCCGATTCCACCAACCATTCACCGCT
>CAXACF010000457.1:0-2145 GCA_963967125.1 uncultured Rhodobacterales bacterium
CTTTGAAAACATAACTCTGCCATTTGCCGATGCACTGAGTTTCGTTCCAATCATCGGTCCGTTTTATAAAGAGGTCGTCTCAGGCCACACAATCCTAGTCTATGTCGCATTGTTGATGGTGCCACTTACGTGGTGGGTTTTGTTCAGAACGCGTTTCGGACTTCGCTTGCGTGCCGTGGGCGAAGCCCCAGAGGCCGTCGACACCGCAGGTGTGTCCGTCATTGGCATGCGTTATAGCGCAGTGATTATTTGCGGTGTCTTATGCGGGATCGCTGGGGCCTATATGGCGACTGGTCTGCAGGCGGGTTTCGTAAAGGATATGACCGCAGGACGCGGATATATCGCGCTGGCCGCCCTAATCTTTGCCAAGTGGCGTCCGTGGTATGCGCTATCCTCATGCCTATTGTTTGGCTTCTTGCAGGCGGTAGCCCTGCGCCCAGACTTGATCAAAGGGTATCTCGGGTTTGAGGTTCAGGTGCAATTATTGGACGCCCTACCCTATATTTTAACGGTCGTCATCCTTGCTGGTTTTGTCGGCAAGGCCATCCCGCCACGTGCAGGTGGCGAACCTTACGTGAAAGAACGATAAATTTTTGCACTCTCTTGGGCCTTTCCGGCGCTTGAGGGCTTGCAATTTTTAAATGTCTTGCGCTAGGGATGCTCATGCAAATCTACCTGCCCATTGCCGAAGTTTCTGTGAACATCTTTCTCCTCCTTGGACTAGGGGGAATTGTTGGTGTTTTGTCAGGTATGTTTGGGGTTGGCGGTGGCTTTCTGATGACGCCACTTTTGTTTTTCATCGGTATTCCACCTGCTGTGGCTGTCGCGACTGAGGCGAACCAAATTGTTGCATCGTCCTTCTCTGGTGTCTTGGCCCATTTCAGGCGAAAAACAGTCGATTTCAAAATGGGAACGGTGCTGTTGATCGGCGGTCTGACCGGGGCCGCAGTTGGTGTTGTGATATTCAACTACCTAAAAGCGCAGGGACAAGTCGATCTGTTGGTCAAACTGTGCTACGTTGTCTTTTTGGGCGTTATCGGGTCGCTTATGTTTGTCGAAAGCCTGAATGCGCTGCGCAAATCGCGCAAAAACGCAACAGTTACCACCAAACGCCGTCAGCGCGGTTGGATGCAGGCGCTGCCGTTCAAAACACGTTTCCGCACATCTGGTCTTTATCTCTCGGTGTTGCCGCCATTGGTTGTTGGATTGTTCGTTGGAATCCTGTCCGCAATTATGGGCGTTGGGGGCGGATTCATTATGGTGCCCGCGATGATTTATTTGCTGGGTATGCCGACCAAGGTCGTTGTGGGGACATCCCTATTCCAAATCATTTTTGTCACGGGTTTCACAACGCTGCTACACGCGACCACGAACTATACCGTTGATATGGCACTTGCTGTATTATTGTTGGTGGGCGGCGTAATTGGCGCACAAATTGGCACGCAAATCGGTACCCGTCTGCGCGCAGAACAACTGCGTATTTTGCTGGCAATGATGGTTTTGGCGGTTTGTTTCAAACTTGCCTTGGACCTATTAATTGAACCCAGTGAGCTTTATTCCCTTGGCGCAGCCGGGGGCCATTGATGCGCATTTTGGCCTTAATCCTTTGTATGATCCCTTTTCTCGCCTCTGGCGAAGAAATCGTTTTGGGTAGGAGTCAGGATGAAGTGGCCATCACCGCCACATTTGAGGGGTCAAACATCCTTGTATTTGGGGCCATCAAACGCGAAAGTGCCATTCCAGAGGGGGAATTGGGGGTCATCGTTACGATTGCTGGCCCATCAGAACCTGTTGCAGTACACCGCAAGGAACGCAGGTTTGGCATATGGGTGAACACAGACACAGTCGAAGTGGATGCCGCACCCAGCTTTTATGCGGTTGCAACAAGCGCACCATTGGACCGTATCCTGAAAAATACCGAAGATTTGCGTCACCAAATTTCCATTGAACGCGCAATCCGTTCGGTTGGTGCCCCTATGACAATCACGGATGCCCCTGCATTTAGCGATGCGGTGATCCGTATTCGTAAATCTCAGGACCTCTATAAACGGTCGGAAAACTCTGTAGGGTGGAAGTGTGCGGGATCTTCACCGCCCTCACCACTGTCTGATTTCGCACCAATGCGGTTCATCGCAACGTTTAGGG
>CAXACF010000458.1:0-2140 GCA_963967125.1 uncultured Rhodobacterales bacterium
CATGCCTCTGTCGGGTTGTTGCATGTGCGGCCAGTTTTGAACCTGCGGCAAGATCTGGGGCTACGTCAAATGCGGGCAATTGCGGAAGAGGCCTTTGATCTGGTCGCAAAGTTCAAAGGATCACATTCGGGCGAACATGGGGATGGGATCGTGCGTTCGGAATTTCACGAACGGATGTATGGGTCGAAAATGATCCGTATTTTTGAAACGGTCAAAGATCGCTTTGATCCTGATGCGGTGTTGAACCCCGGTAAAATCACACGATCCCCTAAAATGGATGACCGCACCATTACCCGTTGGCCCGAAAATTACGCGCCCCAAACACCCGAAACTGTATTTGATTGGAACGCGTGGCCCGGCGGTTTGGCGGGTGCGGTAGAAATGTGTAACAACAATGGGGCCTGCCGCAAAAGCGTCGGGGGTGTGATGTGCCCATCCTTCCGCGTCACAGGCGCGGAAAAGGATTTGACGCGCGGACGCGCCAATGTGTTGCGTTTGGCGTTAACAGGCCAATTGGGGGATGATGCCTTTGCGTCCGATGACATGGCCGATGCCATGGCACTGTGTGTGGGGTGCAAGGCGTGTAAATCCGAATGCCCCATGTCCATCGACATGGCCAAAATGAAAACCGAGGTGCAAAGCGCGCGCGCCGCAAAACATGGTGTTGCGATGCGCGAAAAACTAATTGCGGCCCTGCCCCGCATGGCACCAATTGCCTCGACCTTTGCGCCTATCTCAAACCTTGCCCTGAAATTCGGTCATCTCTTTGGCTTTGATAAAACCCGCCGCCTGCCAGATTTTCAAAAACCGTATTCAGGGCCTGAAACGGGTGATGTGTTGTTATTCGCGGATACGTTCAACCGCCATTTTGATCCGGAAACATTGCACGCCGCGGAACGGGTTATTGCCGCCACGGGAAAAACCGTTGGTGTTATTTCGGCGCCTGGCCGCCCCCTATGTTGTGGGCGCACGCATCTAAGCGCGGGTCAGACAGATCGCGCGAAACAGGAATTGCAACGTACAACTGATGCGTTTCGTGCAGCACTAGATGCGGGGAAAACAATCGTGGGGTTGGAACCATCCTGCACGCTGATGTTCCGTGATGAGGCGGTGAACCTGATCCCCGAGTGGAGCGAGGAACATGGCGCACAAATTCTGACCTTTGCAGAATATATTTTGCAAAAACCGCCCGAAGGATTGGACATGTCAGAAGTGAACGTTTTGGTGCATGGACACTGCCATCAAAAGGCGATGGGTGTCGCCCAACACACTGTTGATGCAGTGAAAAATGTACTTGGTGCCAATGCGCAAATGATCGACAGTTCATGTTGCGGGATGGCAGGATCGTTTGGGTATCAAGCGGAAACGGCCGAGGTCTCACGCCAGATGGCCGAATTATCACTGGCCCCAACAGTACGTGCTGCGCCAAAGGATACAGTTGTTTTAGCAGATGGATTTTCCTGTCGCTGTCAGATCAAGGATGTGACAGAGCGTAAGGCGATGAACCTTGCACTTCTTATGGATAAGGCACTTCAGGATCATGTCGCAAATCATTGATTTAATATCAAATTTTGACCCTATACAAACGCTGATCCTAATCGGGATATTTTTGTTTGCAGCCATTGTGAAAGGGTTTTTGGGCATTGGTTTGCCGGCCGCCTCGATGGCGTTCCTAACACTTGTCATGCCCCCGACAGAGGCGATACCGTTGTTGTGGTTGTCAATCTTGGCAACCAACGCTCTCCAATTTGCCCATGCTCCCAATAAATTGGACATCGCTCGGGAATATTGGCTATTTGCCTTGGCAATTATGGTGTCGATTTTCGTCACATCAATGTTCATCACCTCCTATCCCACTGCCTTGCTGACGGTGGCGATTGGCATCGCCATGGTGCTGTTTTCATTAAATCTATTGTTTGGGATCAAATTGAACATCGGCCCAGGGCGCGGATGGCATTTGGGTTTTGGCGTGTTATCGGGTGTCCTGGGCGGGATCAGTTCGATCTGGTCCCCCACGGTTGCCATGTATTTGGTGGCACGCGATGTCAGCAAGGAACGTTTCATCGGGGCGACAGGTTTCCTGTTTTTGGCAGGTGTTTTGCCACTGGGCGCGGGGCAATTGGTGGCAGGTATCCTAACG
>CAXACF010000459.1:0-2131 GCA_963967125.1 uncultured Rhodobacterales bacterium
AGAAAATTTACCTAATAATCCCCTAATTATTGCCAAGTCCTAAGGGACGAGGCAATGAAAAATTCGACGTTGAACGGCGATTTGACGGTCGCCACTGCGGCTTTTGCGCAGTTTTACCAAAGTTTAGCATGAGACAATGACACCGCGTTAACAGCATTTGATTATGGGATCGAACAGACACTGTTCGAAAACCTAGAGGCCGAATTCGGCGCGCGTGTGTTTATTACATCAATTCAAATTGCGTGGAGCGATGGCACAGCGATCTGCGCAAATTACAAAGCCTTTGAAAACTGTCCATTTAACAATGCCCGCTGCGCATCAATCAAATCTGCGAACGCCGAAGTCGCAGACACCATCAACAAAATACAAAGACTGGCGCGTTTAATCAGCGCTTTCATTTTTTTCGTCCTTTATTTGGACGACATCGGGGGCATCACCTAATTGCGATGGAGGATACACAAGCCCCGCTGAAATCACCAATTTCGCGGCATCTTCAATGCTCATGTCCAGTTCAATGATATCAGATTTTGGGAAAAACAATAAAAAGCCCGATGTCGGATTGGGCGTTGTTGGTACAAATACAGACATTAATTGATCACCATCGCCTGCACGTTCGGCCACTTCGCCACGGGCCACGGTGGAAATGAACCCAATGGCCCAAATCCCGCGACGGGGATATTGGATCATACAGGCCTTTTCAAAAGAGCGTTCTTGTTGCGCAAATACGGTTTCAGCGATCTGTTTCACGCCGCTGTAAATACTGCGCACAACTGGCATGCGATGGACCAAGGTTTCGCCATATCGGATCAGTGATCTACCAATCAACCCCTTGGCAAGCCACCCGATAAGGGTGGTAAAGAAGAGGAAAAAGATGACGCCCAGACCGCGAATATTCACCTCGGTTGCAGGGCCTAGAACCCGTTTAATCAAGACCTCTGGCTGATAACTGTCGGGCACAAAGGGCAAAACAAATCCGTCCACCCAACCGATCACGGTCCAGATCAACCAAACCGTCAAACCAACAGGCGCAATAACCACGACCCCCGTCAGAAAACTATTACGCAGCCCTGAATACCACGGCGTGCGCGGTTTTGGTTGCGGATCTTGGTCGAACATTTGGGTCATGGCTGCCTTCTCTTGGCGTCAACATAGGCAGCAATGTGTTTCGTGACAATGGTCATTCGCCCATGGCACATGCAATTTCAGCGGCAAGTCGCGCATTGTTCAAAACCAGTGCGATATTGCTGTCCAATGAACGCCCATCGGTCAATTCAAATATCCGCTGTAACAGGAACGGTGTCACGGCCTTGGCCGATACCCCCTGTGTTTCCGCACCCTTTAGCGCTTTAGCAATAATCGGTTCGATTTGATCGTGGGGAATTTCGGCGTCCGTCGGAATTGGATTGGCCACCAATTGCCCACCAGATAGGCCCAGGGCAGTGCGCATTTTTTGCGCCTGTGCAATTTGTGCGGGGTCATCCATGCGCAGGGGGGCGTTTAAACCACTGGTGCGTGACCAAAAGGCGGGCAGTTCATTTTGCCCATAGGCGATGACAGGCACGCCCGAAGTTTCCAAAACCTCAAGCGTTTTGGGAATATCCAAAATCGCTTTGGCCCCGGCCGCAATCACCGTGACAGGGGTTTGGGCAAGTTCTTGAAGATCTGCAGAAATATCAAAACTATGTTCTGAGCCGCGATGCACACCGCCGATCCCACCTGTTGCAAATACGTGAATGCCTGCCAAATGCGCCAAAATCATGGTTGCGGCCACGGTTGTGGCGCCTGTTGCCCCATCCACTAAGCAAATCGCCAAATCCGCCCGCGACAGTTTCCGCGCGCCTTGGGTTTGGGCCAAGGTTTTCAGCGCGTCTTGGTCCAGACCAATCTTAATCCGTCCCTCAATCACGGCGATGGTTGCAGGTGTTGCACCGTGCGCGCGCACCATTTCCTCAACCCGATTGGCCATGTCATAGTTTTGTGGCCAGGGCATGCCATGCGTAATGATGGTACTTTCCAACGCAACGATGGGTTTGTTATTCTGAAGTGCGGCTTGGACTTCGGCCGTTACATCAAGTGTATACATCTTACTTTCCTGCAACATGATCTGCGGCGGCCTGCACCCCCGCCAAAA
>CAXACF010000460.1:0-2129 GCA_963967125.1 uncultured Rhodobacterales bacterium
GTTGAAGTGAAACAATCCAAACCAGACCATAGGCAAAGGCATCGTCGTTAAAATCATATCCGCTGTGGTGCAAGGGTGCGTTACGGCCATTTCCGATGATCACAAAGGCCCCAGGTGCAAGCGTTAATGCGCGTGCAAAATCCTCGGATGCGCCCATGGGGGCGCCGTTTGCATTTACATTGTCGGCCCCAAAAACGGCATGTGCGGCATTGACGCAATGATCCACAGCATCGGCGTCATTGATCAAGGGCACAAACACGCGATCATAGGTAATGTCCACCGTGCACCCATGCGCCGCCGCCACGCCCGTTGCGATGCGTCTGATTGAGGTTTCTATTTTTTGACTCACCGCATCACTGAAATGGCGACAGTCCCCTTCAATCCGTGCGGTACTGGAAATCGCGTTTTTCACGTTATCCCCTGCAATGGATGTGATGGACACAACAGCCAAATCCGCAGGGTCAATGTTACGCGACACAACGGTTTGCAATTCGCTTACAATAGAACTGGCGCAGACAATCGCATCGCTGCATTCATGTGGGCGCGAGGCATGACCGCCTGTGCCATGAACGGAAATTGTAAAACCATCCTCGGCCCCCATAAAGGCACCCGCACGTGTTTCAAATTGCCCAACGGGCAGGCCGGGCATATTGTGCAAACCATAGATTTCATCAAATTTGATCGTGCGGCCCAAACCATCCGCGATCATGGATTGCATACCCTGACCCCATTCTTCCGCGGGCTGAAAGAGGAAATGTACGGTGCCGTCAAATCCGCCTTCGGATGCCAGTCGCGCAGCAGCCCCCAGCAACATGGTGGTATGCCCGTCATGGCCGCAGGCATGCATCAGATCGGGTTTTTTTGAGGAATAGGGCAAGTTTGTTGTTTCGTGGATGGGCAGGCAATCCATATCCGCACGCAGCGCGATCGTGCGTTCCGATGATCCAAGCCGAAGCGAGGCGACAACACCCGTTTTCCCAATTCCTGTCTTGATATCGCTGATCCCGAAAGAGCGCAGTTTATCAACAACAAAGGCGGCGGTTTCGGTTTCTTGGTGGCCGAATTCGGGGTTTTGATGCAGATGACGACGCCAATTGCGCATTTGCTCAATCAAAACTGCCTCTGCCATGTGATACCCTTTCATTGCAATGGATAGGGTTTGGTACACAGGTTCCACATTATCTTGCAACCACTCAGACTATGAAATCACAGATACAATTCCAAAAAACGCTTGCCCAAATGCGCAGAATCTGGGCCACTGACACTGAAACAAGGTCCGAATGTTCGATGACACAAAAGCTGCTGCTTATTATTTTAGATGGCGTGCCCTACCGCAATTGGGTGCGGTTGTTTGGAAACCTGGAAGGATGGGTGAAATCGGGCGAAGCGCAACGGTTTAAAATGTCATCTGTTTTGCCCAGCACCTCTGCATCCTGTTATGCATCAATCCATACAGGCGTTTCGCCACAAGTTCATGGGGTGACAGGCAATGACACGATTTTCCGATTGTCCCAGCCTGATGTGTTTTCACAGGCCCGAAAATCTGATCTGATAACAGGGGCCGTGACCCATAGTTTTTGGTCCGAATTTTTTAACCGCGCGCCTTTTGATTCTCTGCGTGACATCGAATATGACGAACCCGAAAGCCGCAGCATTAATCACGGTCGATTTCATACGATGGCGGGATATGGTCATAATAACCAAATGACGCCCTCTGACGCTGATTTGTTTGCAACCTTGACCATGCTGTGTCAGCGCTTTGGTTTGGATTATGGAATACTGCATACCTGCACATTTGATAGCATGGGACATCGGTTTTATCACGATAGTCCCGAAATGGATCACGCCTGTTTCATGATGGATTATATGTTGGCCCCATGGATCACGAAATGGCGCGAAATGGGGTATCAAGTGATTGTTACGGCCGATCATGGGCAGGATGCACGTGGGCATCATGGCGGGCAAGATCCACTGCAACAGGACTTTGCGCTGTATTATTTCGGGGATGCGCAGGCTGTTGGAGTGGATACCCAGCTGGATCAACTGCAACTTGCGCCTACGGTTTTATCATTGCTGGGGGCGGCGGTCCCTGACACGATGAGGGCGCCTGTGTTTCTAAAATGATTGTC
>CAXACF010000461.1:0-2120 GCA_963967125.1 uncultured Rhodobacterales bacterium
ACGGGGCGAATTTCAACCTCTGGGTCCAAAAGGCCCGTTGGGCGAATAACCTGTTCGGTGAAAACACCGCCGCTTTGTTCCAATTCCCAATTAGATGGCGTTGCGGAAACATAGACGGATTGGGGGCGCATTGCGTCCCATTCTTCGAATTTAAGGGGACGGTTGTCCATGCATGAAGGCAGGCGGAATCCATGTTCCGCTAGTGTGAATTTACGACGATGATCGCCGCGGTACATGCCGCCAATTTGGGGAATGCTAACGTGACTTTCATCTGCAAAAACAATCGCGTGATCTGGGATAAATTCGAATAACGTGGGGGGCGGTTCCCCGGGTGCGCGTCCTGTTAGATAACGGGAATAGTTTTCGATGCCATTACAAACGCCTGTCGCCTCTAACATTTCAAGATCAAAGTTGGTGCGCTGTTCCAAACGCTGGGCTTCTAACAGTTTGCCATCATCGACCAATTGATCCAAGCGTTGGCGCAATTCCTTTTTGATGCTGATAAGCGCCTGCTGCATTGTTGGTTTTGGTGTCACATAGTGGGAATTCGCGTAAATCCGAATTTGTTCAAAACTGCCTGTGCGTTCGCCTGTTAGGGGATCAAATTCAACGATGCTTTCCAATTCATCCCCGAAAAACGACAGGCGCCATGCGCGATCCTCTAAGTGGGCTGGAAAGACCTCTAACACATCGCCGCGCACACGAAACGATCCACGCTGAAACGCCTGATCATTGCGGCGATATTGCTGGGCCACCAAATCGGCCATGACCTGACGCTGATTGTATTCATGCCCTGCCTTAAGATCCTGTGTCATCGCGCCATAAGTTTCGACAGAACCGATACCATAAATACAGCTGACCGATGCAACGATAATCACATCATCACGTTCTAACAGCGCCCGTGTTGCAGCGTGGCGCATTCGGTCGATTTGTTCGTTAATTTGGCTTTCTTTTTCGATGTATGTGTCCGAACGCGGTACATAGGCCTCGGGCTGGTAATAGTCATAAAAGCTGACAAAATATTCCACGGCGTTATCGGGAAAGAATCCTTTGAACTCACCGTATAGCTGTGCGGCCAATGTTTTGTTTGGTGCTAAAATAATCGCAGGGCGTTGGGTTTCCTCGATGATTTTGGCCATCGTGAATGTTTTGCCTGTCCCCGTTGCGCCCAACAGGACCTGATCACGTTCACCTGATAATACCCCCGAGGACAATTCTGCGATTGCAGTGGGCTGATCCCCAGCGGGCTCAAATTCGGTATTCATGACAAATGCTTTGCCACCCTCTAACTTGGGGCGTTCGCGCACTTTACCTGTTGCAAAACCGATTTGGGAATCATCCATGGCGTATCTCCTAACCTCTCTAAAATTAGGATCAAATACGCCGTTTTCCAAGGGTGCATTCACCTTTTGTTCTGTGAATACTGGGTGCTTGTCGTTTTGGAAAAAATCGATCATAACACATCCAAGATTTTAGGAGGATTTCATGCGCGCACGAATCTACAAACCTGCAAAAACCGCAATGTCATCAGGTACTGCGAAAACAAATCAGTGGGTGTTGGAATATTGTCAGGGTTCAGCCCGCGAAATTGATCCATTGATGGGCTGGACGTCAAGCGGTGATACGCAATCACAGGTGAAACTGCGCTTTGATAGCAAAGAGGCGGCAGTGTCATATGCCAAGGAAATGGGGATCGAGGCAGATGTGACCGAGCCACAATCGCGCAAACAAAACATCCGCGCGCGTGGATATGGTGAAAATTTCGCCACCGACCGCCGCGCCCCTTGGACCCACTAAGGCCAATTGAAATGAAATGAAATTGCCACGCGGTCGCGTGGCTTTTTTATTTGTATTTCCCTTAAACACGCGCTTCACTGCGGGTAGGTTTGAATGAGGTTTTTCATGCGTCATGGTGGTCAGATCCTTGTGGATCAGTTGAAAATCCAAGGGGTGCGGCGGGTATTTTGCGTCCCAGGTGAAAGCTATCTTGCTGCGCTTGATGGATTATTCGAAAGTGGGATCGACACAATCGTTGGCCGCAATGAAGGCGGCGTTTCAATGATGGCAGAGGCGCATGCGAAACTAACGGGTGAGGTTGGTATTGCCTTTGTCACCCGCGG
>CAXACF010000462.1:0-2106 GCA_963967125.1 uncultured Rhodobacterales bacterium
TTGCATGTGGGGGGTCTATTGGCTCCCCCTGCGCCATCTTGAGGGGTTGGGGTTCACAGGTGCCAGCGCGGGCATCGCGCTTTATATCGGATGTTTGGTGGTCTTGTTGCCTTTTACCTTGCGTTTTGGGGCGATTGTACGCACGCAGTGGCGCGTGCTGCTGTTCAGCAGTTTGTTAACAGGCGCGGCCTTTAGCCTGTTTACCACGGCCCTTGCCTTAACGGATGTGATCCGTGCGATCCTGCTGTTTTATCTGACACCTGCATGGGGCACGATTTTGGGCCTGCTGTTTTTGGGCGAACGCCTTGATCGGGCCCGCATCCTTGCGCTGCTGTTTGCATTTGTCGGTTTGGTGGTCATTTTGGGTGGCAATGGGGGCATTCCGATCCCGCGCACCACAGGGGATTTATTTGCGCTGTTGTCGGGTATCTTTTGGGCTGTGGGATCCATGGGATTGTTAAAGGCGCCTGACATCCCCGCGCGGGTTCAGGTGTTTGGCTTTTTCTTGGGCGCGCTGGTGCTGTCATTGATCACGTTGGGTGTGATGCAGGGGCAGGGGGGGGTGCCCATTTCGGTCTCTTGGGACCCAAGCGTGATGGGGTATGTATTGATCTACACTTTCTATATGATCCCTATGGTGTTCCTGACAATCCTGCCCGCCACGGTCCTCCCCCCCGCACGCATCGGCGTGTTGCTGATGAGTGAGGTCGTCGTCGGCGCCGTATCCGCCGCGCTGTTGTCAGGCGAGGCATTCGGCGCACGCGAAGCATTGGGCACGTTGTTAATCATCGCAGCAGCATTGTTTGAAGTACTGGGAAAACGTAACAACCGTTCGGCGTGATGGCGGCACTGAAATATTATTATTTTGCCCCAGCCAATCGTCAGATTGGCTAAGCGTCGACCTGCCCATCAAATCGCAGGTTTGCCTTTGGCAAAACGGGAGGCGCTTTCTGCGCCCTCCAGGGTCGGCTTGGGAATTCACATCACCTGAGGGATTTTGTCGCCTGTTGCATGGCAAGGATCAGGGCATCACGCGCGGCACTTAGGTCTGCTTGGGACGCATCGCCATGGGCATCGGCAATGCCCTCGACCAAAATCTTGATCGTGTCTTCATCCAGTTTGGCGTGCCCCAATTCATCCCACCAGCCGTGAAATGTATCCGCGAAATGTTCGCAAAACGCCTGCAATCCACCTGCACCCGCACCCAAATGGAACAGGGTCGTCGGTCCCATCGCAGCCCAGCGTAGGCCTGGACCCGCCCAAACGGCCTTGTCCACGTCCTCTAGGGTTGCGACACCATCGCGGACCAAACTGATCGCCTCGCGCCATAGGGCCGCTTGCAATCTGTTTGCCACGTGGCCATTGCGCTCTTTTTTGACTTCGATCGTGATTTTCCCAACGCTTTCGTAAAATGCGCGGGCCTGATCCACAACGCCCTCAGCGGTTTTGTCATTCCCCAACACCTCGACCAAGGGGATCAGGTGGGGGGGATTGAATGGATGGCCCAGAACAAAGCGCGCGGGGTTTGTCCAACCCCCTTGCATTTGTGACAACATCAATCCCGAGGCTGAGCTGGCCACAATGGCATCCGCCTCGAGCAGGGGTTCGATTTCCGCAAATGTCGCATGTTTAATGGCAATGCGTTCGGGCACGTTTTCCTGAACAAACCCCGCACCTTGAACCGCTGCCGCTGCCGTTGTGGCAAAGGACACGGCATCGGGCGTTCCATGTGTCGTCAGGCCCAGTGCCGTTAACGTGGGCCATGCCCGTTCGATATAGGATTTGACATGCCGTTCGATATCAGGGTCAGGGTCATAGACCGTGACAGATCGGCCAGAGGCCAGAAAAAGGGCCGTCCAACTGGCCCCGATAACCCCGCCACCAAGGCAGGCTGTGTGTGCATATTTCATCAAAACAATCCCGGATTTAGTGGTGAGGCCGCCGTCATACCGCCATCCACCGTGATGCAGGCTCCATTCACATAATGCGATTGATCAGAGGCAAGCCAAAGCACCGCGTTTGCGATATCCTCTGGCTTTCCCATCCGATCCACAGGGTGACGTGCAATCGCATCGTGCATCGCACGCTCTGGATCATTGGCCAAGG
>CAXACF010000463.1:0-2104 GCA_963967125.1 uncultured Rhodobacterales bacterium
ATCACATTCGGCCCGTAGGCGTGCGATGGTTTCTGTGGCATCGGCGTTCAGGTTTTCTTCGCGTTCGGCATCGGCGGTCAGTTGGCGAATACGGTTTTCCAGCGTTGTGACCGCGTCGGCGGCGCGTTTTTCATCATCGGCCAGCGCGATATGGCAAGCCTTGATACCGTTGCAGAAGCAGGTGATGATGCAAAATGATCAACACTTGGCCTAAATTGCTTTTTCCGCTTCTCGGGGCGCTTGCGCTGACTGGATGTGGAACAAACATGGGGCCAGTCGATCAAAACGACCTTGCGGCAGAGGTTCCGATTTCTGCCGCCCAATCCGCGACAATGAAACGCCGGTCGCGGTTTGAACAATCACAACTATCGCGCGGCCTGATGCGTACCGATGGTGGCGGGCCTGATACGCCCTTTGATATGCGTGATATCCTCCGCCATTTTCAGGACATCGCCTTTTATAATGAATATGATGCGACCCGTGGGTTTTCACGTGTTTCACAAGCCTCACACCTGGAAAAATGGACCACGCAGGTTCGTTTTAATCCCGTGTTTGGAAAATCTGTTGATCAAACCCATGCGAAACTGGCCAAGGCCACTGTCACGAAATACGTTGAAAAACTATCGCGGATCACGGGGCATCCGATGATGGTATCGGAACGCAAACCCAATTTCGACGTGCTGTTCATGGGACAGGATGACCGTGATCAAATGGATGCCTTTTTGGCCTCTCGTGGTCCGAAAGTTGGAGCCTTGGCCCAACAGATTGTCGCCATGATGCCACAGGACGTGCATTGTATGGTGATGGCCTTTTCCAACGCCGAAAAACAGAACGGATACACACATGCCATCGCCATCATCCGCGCCGAACACCCACCATTGATGCAGCGCGCCTGCATAGAAGAGGAACTGGCGCAGGGCCTTGGGCTGGCCAATGATAGCCCCTATGCCCGCCCCAGTATCTTTAACGATGACGATGAATTTGCAACGCTGACCACCATGGATGCGGTGATGTTGCAGATTTTATACGACCCCCGCCTGCGCCCCGGCATGACCTTGGATCAGGCACGGCCGTACTTATATGAAATTGCTAAGGAATTAAACGCACCACAGAGTAAGTAAGGGAATGTGGAACAATGGGAATTTTTGATTTTCTGACGGGCGAATTTATCGACGTCATTCATTGGGTTGATGACACCCGCGACACAATGGTTTGGCGATTTGAACGCGAAGGCCATGAAATAAAATACGGTGCTAAATTGACTGTGCGTGAAGGACAGGCCGCCGTTTTCGTTAATGAAGGACAGTTGGCCGATGTGTTCACCCCGGGCCTATACATTTTGGAAACCAACAATATGCCCATCATGACCACACTGAACCACTGGGATCATGGATTCAAAAGCCCGTTTAAATCCGAAATCTATTACGTTAACACCACCCGATTTAACAATCTGAAATGGGGCACCAAAAATCCAATCATGGTGCGTGATCCCGAATTCGGCCCCACCCGTTTGCGCGCCTATGGCACCTATACAATTCGCATCACGGAGCCTGCGCGGTTCCTGACCGAAATTGTGGGCACCGATGGTGAATTCACCATGGATGAAATTAGCTATCAAATCCGCAATATCATTGTTCAGGATTTTTCCCGCGTGATCGCATCCAGTGGCATTCCCGTTTTGGACATGGCCGCGAACACCGCCGATTTGGGCAAACTGATCGCTGCGCAAATTGCGCCGACCTTGGCGGAATATGGGTTGTCGATGCCGGAACTTTATATCGAAAACATCTCGCTTCCCCCTGCGGTTGAGGCGGCATTGGACAAACGCACATCCATGGGTTTGGCGGGCGACTTGGGCAAGTTCACGCAATATTCCGCAGCCG
The DNA here is from genome assembly GCA_963967125.1 of uncultured Rhodobacterales bacterium. Taxonomy (GTDB): domain Bacteria; phylum Pseudomonadota; class Alphaproteobacteria; order Rhodobacterales; family Rhodobacteraceae; genus HIMB11. The sequence continues at coordinate 1,884 of CAXACF010000463.1, forward strand.
AGGCCATGACAGCTGCCGCGCAACAACAGGGCGGCGGCGCGATGGGTGCGGGCATTGGTGCGGGCATGGGAATGGCGATGGCACAATCAATGGCGCAGGGGTTTGGCGCACCACAGGCCGCCGCGGCACCGCCCCCGCCGCCACCTGTGGAACATGTGTGGCATATCGCGGAAAATGGTCAAACCACAGGGCCCTTTTCCAAAGCCGACCTTGGACGCATG
>CAXACF010000464.1:0-2100 GCA_963967125.1 uncultured Rhodobacterales bacterium
TGGTCAAGATCCTGTGGGCGGCATCAATCGTTACAATTTCGGCATGACAGACTTGGCCGCGGGCATCGCGTTTATCCCAGCGATCTTGGGGTTCTTTGCCGTTTCTGAAATCTTTGTGCAGGCGGAAAAGAAAGCCAGCGGGAAATATCAAGCGCCCAAGGTCAGCATGACATTTCCATCCTTTATCGAATTATGGATGCATAAAATCGCCGTTCTGCGTTCCATCTTGGTTGGATTTTTCTGCGGCATCCTGCCGGGAATTGGTGCCACATTGGCCGCATTCATGAGTTATGGTGAAGCTGTGCGGTGGTCCAAAAACCGTGAGGAATTCGGCAAAGGCAAGCTTGAGGGTGTTATCTCTGCTGAAACCGCAAACAATGCGGCAACGGGTGCGGCGATGATCCCATTGTTGGCACTGGGTCTGCCAGGGGGCGCATTGACCGCGATGATGGTCGCCGTGTTCCAAATGCACGATCTGCAACCTGGTCCCTTGGTGTTCATGCTATCGCCCGATCTGATTTGGATTGTGTTCGCGGCGATGTTCTATGCGAATTTGTCGATCCTGATCATTGGTGTTTTGGAAACCAAAACCATTTTGAACCTTTTGAAAATCCCATTCCAATTCTTGGCCCCACTGATTTTGATGTTGGCCACGACGGGCGCCTATATTGGTCGCGGATTGGTTTTGGATGTGATGGTGATGTTCCTTGCGGGGATCATTGGGTATCTGCTGCGCCGTTCAGGGTTTTCGATCCCTGCGATTGTGTTGGGCTTGATCCTTGGCAAAATTGGCGAACAAAATTTCGCCCAAGGTATGCAGATGGTGCATTATGATTTGGGCACGTATTTTTCACGCCCAATATGCGCAATTTTGATTGCGGCAGGTGTGATTACACTTGCATCAAACATGTACCGCGCGTTTACCTCAACCAAGACAAGTGCATAAGGCTGGGGCAACCCGAAACGGAGTTTAAGGAATGACAGATACTGGCGTTCAGGAAATCGTCGCGCGTGCACGCACCGCGCAGGCAGAGTACGAAAAAAATGGGTCGCAAGAGCGGTATGATCGCGCAGCCCAAGCCGCCGCATGGGCGATTATGGAGCCTGCCCGTAATCAGCGATTGGCAGAATTGGCGGTGGAAACAACAGGTTTGGGCAACGTTCCTGATAAGATCATCAAAAACCACCGCAAAACATTGGGCCTGATGCAGGATATCCAACATGCAGTAACCTATGGTGTGATGTCAGATGATCCCAAAACGGGGATCACGGAAATCGCCCGTCCCAAGGGGGTAGTGGGTGCAATCGTGCCTTCAACAAACCCTGCGGCGACACCAGCGAACAACATCATAAACGCCCTAAAATGCGGCAATTCGATTGTTGTCGCGCCATCGCCCAAGGGCGTTGCCTGCTGTGAGTTGCTGTTGGAATACATCCATGCCGAATTCACCAAAATTGGCGAAGATCCCGCATTGGTGCAAATGATCCCTGCACCAGGGTCCAAGGACAAGACGCAAACGTTGATGGATCAATGTGACATGATCGTCTGCACAGGCAGCCAAAACAACGTACATCGGGCACAAACCACGGGTACCCCTGCGGTTGCCGTGGGCGCGGGGAATGTGACGGTGATTGTGGATGAAACCGCGGATTTGGACGCCGCTGCAGAAAAAATTCGCGCCTCAAAATGCTTTGACAATGCAACATCGTGTAGCTCGGAAAATTCCGCTGTTGTGGTGGATGCGGTTTATGATGATTTCATCGCCGCACTCGCGCGTGCAGGGGGCGCATTTTATGCGGATGAGGCGGCGTTGGTGTCGAAACTTTGGCCAGATGGACATTTGAACCGTTCGGTTATCGCGCAGGATGCGGATAAAATGATTGCGGCCCTTGATGTGGATGTGGCCGCAGGAACCGAATTTTTGGTCGTGCCGACATCGGGCATTGGCCCTGATCATCCTCTGTCTGGTGAAAAGCTAAGCCGTGTTTTAGCGCTTTATCGTGCGTCTGATTTTGACGAGGCCTTGGATGTTGCAAGCACTATTCAGATGTATCAGGGCGCGGGTCATTCGGTGGGTTTGCATTCAGCATTGGATGAGC
>CAXACF010000465.1:0-2099 GCA_963967125.1 uncultured Rhodobacterales bacterium
CCAAAACCAAAAAATCAGTTCAGTTTGGCGATCACGCCTATGTGCAATTTGATGGCACCAATTTGAAACGCCGCTGGGTCACTGCGCCTGCAAAAAATCCCGAAGGCACACTTTGGAAATTCATACGGATTGCGAATGCAAATCCCGATGCGGTGGCACCCGTCCCCTTTGCGCGATTTATGGCCTTGCGACATCCCACGCAAAAGATATCCAAAATTGTTCCCAAAACCAGCCTGATTGAGCATCCCGATTTGCGCAAATTGGCAAATGAATATTTCGATGCTGATCCCGTTGCGATGCCCCAAATTGCATCAGAGGCCAAAACAGCGACAGGCCATCACACCGCAATCGTGACCACCATGAAAAATGAGGGGCCCTTTATCCTAGAATGGTTGGCCTATCACCGTGTGATTGGGGTTGAGGGGTTTTTGGTGTACACCAATGATTGCACCGACGGGACAGATACGTTTTTGGATTTATTACAAGAAAAGGGGTATGTTCAACATCGTGACAACCCCTTCAAATCCACTGACCTAAAACCCCAACACGCCGCGCTGCAGGCCGCGGAAAATGAACCGACGATCACTGACGCGGATTGGGTGATCTGCATGGATGTGGACGAATACATCAATGTCAAAATTGGGGACGGGACACTGCGTGATCTTTACACCGCGGTGCCTGATGCCAACATGATTTCATGCACGTGGCGATTGTTCGGAAACGCAGACGTGCACGAATTTGACCCCCGCCCCATCATCGAACAATTTGATACCTGCGCCGAGGAAATCACACGCAAACCCCATCAGGCTTGGGGTTTCAAAACGCTGCATCGAAACATTGGAATTTTCAAAAAACTGGGTGTGCATAGACCAAAGGGATTGAAACCCCAGCTGTGGGATCAAATCAACTGGGTGAACGGTTCGGGTCGCCCGTTGCCGCATACTATGTATCGCAACGCATGGCGTTCAACGCTTGAGACTGTGGGATATGACATGGTGCAGTTGAACCATTATGCGGTGCGTTCTGCAGAAAGCTTTTTGGTAAAGCGCGATCGCGGACGGGTGAATCATGTCGATCGTGATCAGGGCCTCGCCTATTGGTTTCGCATGAATAATAATTCAGTTCAGGAAACATCGATCCAACGCATGATCCCGAAATTACATGCAGAAATGGATCGCATGCTATCGGATCCCGATATTCGCGCCGCACATGAGGCTTGCATTTCGGCACACCGTGTAAAAATTGATGAACTGCGTGAAACAGAAAATTACTCTCATTTTTACAGTGACTTAACAGGCAACCGTATGGAACGACTGTCGCGGATGCACCACCATTTTGGGGCGAATGTTTTTCTTGCTGGACCTGATGTCGTGCCAGATGACGTGGTGAACACAGATCATCCAAAAGATTATTTTTTCACGGTGGATCGTGTTGAAACACAACACTCGTGACAGATTATTTCGCGACTTGGCCGCAAAATTGCCTCTTTTAGTACGTTATAGATATCATCAAGTTTGTTAAGGGAAGCATAAGGGTAACTATCGTGTCAGGAAATCAGTCGGCAAACCCAGAATACAAAATTGGCGCATTATGGATTGAAGGCCGCCTCAGTTTTTTAGAACAGCTGTGTTTGAAATCTTTTGTGGATGCAGGTCATCACACAATCTTATATCACTATGGGCCACTTCAGGGTGTTCCTGATGGTGTCGAATTGCGGGATGCAAATGACATCTTGAACATGGAAAATTTCCTTACCCATGGGCGCACGGGCAGCCCCGCGCTGCATTCCGACATATTTCGTTATAAAATGTTGGAAAAAGAAGATCGCATGATTTGGGCGGATACCGACGCCTATTGTGTCAAAGCGTTTGAAACCCCCAATGGCCATTTTTACGGATGGGAATCAAAGAAACACATCAATGGCGGTGTTTTGGGTCTGCCCCAAGATAGCGACACGCTGGGCGAATTGTTGGAATATACCAAGGACGAATATGCCATCCCAACGTGGTACGGCGACGATTACACGCGCGAGTTAGAAGAAAAACGTGATGCGGGCAATCCCGTTCATGCCAGCGAACAGCCATGGGGCGTTTGGGTGC
>CAXACF010000466.1:0-2092 GCA_963967125.1 uncultured Rhodobacterales bacterium
CGCTGCGGCGAATGGATTGTCAGGGTCGATTTGTTTTTCTTTCTTGGGCTTAGCCTCAAACGATCGGGCCTTGCCCTGATCGCCGCGGTTTGGTTTGCCCTTGGGCTTGCCGCCCTGCTTTTTGCGTGGCCGATCGCCATTTTGGCGTTTTCCACCCTGCGGACGCGGCTTGGGTTTACGCCCCCAGGTGAAGGTAAAGAACACTTCAATCTCTGAGGCGGCGGCCTCGGCTTCTGCGCCTTCTGTTTCCGCAACAGGGACCTCAGCGGCATCCTCTGCAGGTACTTCAATTGCGTCCTCTGCCGCGGCTTCTGCCTCAATGGCTTCGGGCGCTATGACAGGCGCTTCGGCACGTTGCTTTTCACGCTCTGCGCGCGCAGCAACATATCCCAAACCTTCCATTAGGTTTGCAAATTGTTCAAGCGTCATGCCCGTAATCGACAACATATCAGCGGTGGCTTCAAATCCACCACGGCTGTCTTGGACACGCAGCAAGTCGGCCAAACGTTCCAACATATCAATGCGGATTGCGCGATCACCTGCATTGCGATAGCCCGACAAACGATCAACACCTGCGGGGGCATTTGCGTCAACTGGTACGGTCACCAATCCGGGCGGTGGGGCTTCTGGGAAAACATCTAATCCCGCGTGTAAACTCCACAACAACAAACGCAAACGTGTTGGCGCGGGTTTCAGCAACAGCGGCATGAAAATGGTAAATTGACCAAAACGAATGCCATGTTTGCGCAGCATCGAACGCGCATCCTGATCCAACGCTTTGACTTCGTCAGCAACATCGGCACGGTTTAGAATGCCCAGCGCCTCAACCAACTGGAATGCAAATCCGCGGGCAAGTCCCGTCAATGCTTCGTCGTTTTTGACGGCCATCAGCGGTTCGAACAGCGCATTAATTTTACGATCAATAAAATGCTGAAGACGACGCTGCACCTTATCTGTGACATCAACGCCTGCTTCTTCATCAACAAATACGCTGACCCGTGGGCGTAGTGGATCGTCGCCCGCCAGCAATTTGCCAACCGCATGTTCCCCCCACATCAATCCACCCTGATCCGTGAAATCAATTTCCGTATCTGGCGCATTATAAAATTTATCAGCACGCAAATGGAAATGCGGGACCAAGGCCTGCATCGCTGCTGATTTTAACGTTTTGGCGTCCTGTCCTGCCGCTTGTTGATCTTGACGGAACTGGAAACCTTCTAGACGACCGACGAATTCACCTTCGACGCTCACCCCACCATTTTCATTTACTTCGGCCAAAAGGGCCTCCTTCTGCTTGAGCCGGCGTAACAAAACAGATGTCCGCCGATCCACAAATCGTTGCGTCAAACGCTCATGCAGAGCGTCTGATAGCCTGTCTTCTATCGCGCGTGTGGCCCCACGCCAATGATTTTCATCATCAAGCCACCCGGAACGCTGTGCGACATAAGTCCACGTGCGCACAAATGACAATCGTTTTGAAAGCGTATCAATATCGCCCTCTGTGCGATCAATGCGTTTAATTTGACGTGCAAACCAATCGTCAGGAACACGCCCAAGGTCAAATAAATAACGGAAAATCACCTCTAATAACGATGCATGTTCCGCATGAGAGATGCCGCGAAAATCAGGAATACGGCACACATCCCACAACAATGAAACTCCAGGGCCGTTTTTGACGCGTGTTATGATATCTGCGTTTTGCGAAAGTGTTTTCAGAACCATCAAATCATCGGCTTCACGCGCTTTGACCAAATTTTCTTGGGTTGGGGACACTTCTAGCGAATCAATAAGCGCATCAATTGTGCCCAATTTCAGGTCCGCATTGCGCCAAAGCAGTTTTTTCAAAGGCGTAAAGCGATGCTCCATAATCGCATTTGCGACACCCTCATCCAGTGGTGAGGCCTCGCCCGTTACCCCAAAGGTCCCATCCCGCATACCGCGCCCTGCACGCCCAGCAATTTGGGCCAATTCATTTGGCGCAAGCGGGCGCATCCGGCGGCCATCAAATTTGCTAAGCGCAGAAAAGGCGATGTGGTTCAAATCAAGGTTCAACCCCATACCAATCGCATCTGTTGCAACCAGATAATCAACA
>CAXACF010000467.1:0-2090 GCA_963967125.1 uncultured Rhodobacterales bacterium
CCGTGATGTTATCCGCACCCAGAAATCCCGCCGCGCACTGCATGCCGCGATGGAGGCAGGGGCAGGCGAACATTGGGATTACAATCCGCCGCGCGATGCGACCCAAGAATATGTGCGCAATCACATGGATTGGACGGTGGCCGCCGCACATTACCGTTTTCCACCCATCCCAACCGATAAAGCATAAAGGAGTGCTGATATGACAAGACTCGCTGGCAAAATCGCCTTGGTCACGGGCGGCCGTGGGGGCATTGGCCGCGCCATTGTGAAACGGTTTTTGGCCGAAGGGGCGCATGTATACGCCGCCGATCTAACCGAACAGGGTTCATTGGCAGAACATGACGCAGATGGCAGTCACTTCATCAAACTGGATGTCACGTCAGAGGCCGACGCAATCGCCGCGATGGAACGGGTACGCGCGGATCATGGTCGGTTGGATATTTTGGTCAATGCAGCAGGCATCGAAATTGAAAAAACGATTGAGGATACGACGCTTGAAGAATGGAACACCTCTTTTGCGGTGAATGTCACAGGCACGTTTTTGACGTCGAAATACGCCCTGCCCCTCATGCGTGCCGCTGCGGCGGGGGGGACATCATCCTCAATCATCAATTTTGGATCCTATGACGGGTTTATCGCGGACCCGGGGCTTGCCGCCTATTGCGCGACCAAGGGGGCGGTTCACGCCCTAACCCGCGCCATGGCCTGCGATCATGGACCAGAGGGCATTCGCGTCAACGCGATTTGTCCGGGCTATGTGGACACGCCCATGCTGCAAAGCTTTTTCACAGGCGAAGGATCAGGGGGTGATGGGAAATCCATCAATGATCTGCAACAGGCGGTCAAGGATGTGCATCCCATGCGCACCTATGGCACACCTGATGACATTGCAAATTTGGTGAATTGGTTGGCCAGTGATGAGGCCCGCTATGCCTCAGGGCAACTTTGGGTGTTGGATGGCGGATTAAGCGCACAAGTCCAACAAATGAAGCTATAGTCCCAAAAAACAGGAGGATTAGGATGAGTAAATCGGTCATTATCACATGCGCCCCAACAGGGGGCATTCACACCCCGACCATGTCAGAACATCTGCCCATTACGCCCAGCGAAATCGCCACGGCCAGTATTGAAGCGGCCGAGGCGGGCGCATCCATCATCCACCTGCATGCCCGCGACCCTGAAAACGGCAAACCCGATCCAAACCCCGATTTGTTTATGGAATTCCTGCCCCGCATTAAACAGGCCACAGATGCAGTGATGAACATTTCGACAGGCGGCGGTTTGGGCATGACACGCGAAGAACGCCTGCGCGCCGCCGTACGCACCAGCCCCGAAATGGCCAGCATGAACATGGGTTCTATAAACTTTGGGATTTTCCCAATGTTGGACAAATACAGTGAATGGAAACATGATTGGGAACCCGAATTTTTGGGCATGACGCGGGATTTCATTTTCCGCAACACATTTGCCGACATCGAATACGCGATCAAGGAATTAGGCCAAGGCCATGGCACACGGTTTGAATTTGAATGCTATGATCTGGGCCATCTTTATAACCTTGCGTGGATGATGGATCAGGGATGGATTGAAGGACCGATTTTCGTCCAAATGGTCTTTGGCATTTTGGGCGGGGTTGGCGCGGATTTGGACAATCTGATGCATATGCACACAATCGCGAACAAACTGTTTGGCACAGATTACGAATGGTCGGTGCTTGCCGCGGGACGCCATCAAATGCCCTTTACCACACAAAGCGCGCTTTTGGGGGGTAACGTGCGCGTCGGCCTAGAAGACAGCCTTTATATTGGCCCCGGGAAAAAGGCGACGTCCAGCGCCGAACAAGTCACCAAAATTAGATCCATCATAGAAAATTTGGGCCTAAGTGTTGCAACCCCTGCCGAGGCACGTGAACGCCTTGGGCTGAAGGGTGCGGATCAGGTCAAATTCTAAGCGGAGGGATATCATGCACACCAAACTATTGATCAACGGCGAATTGGTTGCGGGCCAAGGGAAGGCACACACCGTCGTGGACCCCGCCACAGGAGAGGCGATCACCGCTGTCCCAGAGGCAAGCCCAGAGCAAGTCAACG
>CAXACF010000468.1:0-2086 GCA_963967125.1 uncultured Rhodobacterales bacterium
CGGATGAAGGTGAAACTGAAAAAAGAAATCGTCACGATGGGCCAGCCCGATGTGGACCCCAAAGCGCGCGTTGGCCACTATGTCGATGCACAGGATTGGAACGCATTAATTTCGGCGCCTGATGTGGTTGTGATTGATACCCGCAATGATTACGAAGTGGGTATCGGCACCTTTGAAGGGGCGGTTGATCCCAACACCAAATCATTCCGCGAATTCCCAAAATGGTGGGAAGAAAACAAAGACCGTTTTCACAACAAACGTGTCGCAATGTTTTGCACAGGCGGAATTCGTTGCGAAAAATCAACCAACTATCTGCTGGGCCAAGGTATTGAAGATGTCTATCACCTCAAGGGCGGAATTTTGAAATACCTGGAAGAGGTGCCAGAGGCCGAAAGCAAATGGCAAGGTGATTGTTTCGTCTTTGATGCGCGCGTCTCTGTTGGTCATGAGCTTAAAGAGGGTCCACATCAGCTGTGCTATGCCTGCCGCCGTCCGATCCTGCCCGAAGATAAAGAGCGCCCAGAATATGAACATGGCGTTGCCTGTCATCAGTGCGCAGATGAAACAACAGATGCGGACAAAGACCGCTTTCGTGAACGTCAAAAACAAATCCGTCTGGCACGTGAACGGGGTGAACAGCACATGGTTGGCTACGACGGAAATTAACACGCACATCCGCCGACCTATTCCCTCTGTTACCGCTGCGTCATCTAATCAGTTGCGGCACCAAGCAAAGTTTGATAGCTGCTCTCTCGGTTGCGCGGGTCATAACAAAAATTGAAACCAGAGGCAGTAAAGCAGTGATGGAAAATAAGAACGCTCGGGATTGGGCACGCGTGCTATCCGAATACCGTCATCCGTGCAAATACCGCAGCAGTTTTGAAATTGCCGCTACTATCCTACCATTTATTGGAATGTGGGCGTTGGCGTGGTGGGTATTGGCATATTCGACACTTTTGGCCGTTGTGATCGCCTCGATGAATTCACTGTTTTTGGTACGTTTGTTTTGCATTCAGCACGATTGCGGGCATGGAACCTTGTTCAAAAACAAGTCCACAAATGATTGGATTGGCCGCATCCTTGGTGCGTTCACACTGACACCATACGAAGTTTGGCGGCGTGCGCACTCAATTCACCATGGCGCATCTGGGAATTTAACGAAACGTGGGATTGGCGACATTGATACACTGACCGTCAGTGAATATCAGAATCGATCCCGCTTTGGCAGATTGAAATATCGCCTTTATCGTCACCCCGTCACGCTGTTCATTATCGGCCCAGCCTTTTTGTTTTTCCTGCAAAATCGCCTTCCTATTGGATACATGAAAAACACAAGCTTTTGGATAAGCGCGATGGCAACGAACCTTGGGATTTTGGCAAGCGTTGCTGTGGTTTATTATTTTGGCGGACTTGCGCCCGTTTTGTTCATCTTTTTACCAACCACATTTTTGGCCGCGATGTTTGGCGTTTGGCTGTTTTATGTGCAGCACCAATTCGAATACACCTATTGGGAAGAAAACGCAGAGTGGGATTTACATGATGCCGCCCTACACGGCAGCTCGCACTACGTCCTGCCCAGCTTTTTCCAATGGATGACAGCAAATATCGGCATCCACCATATACACCACCTTTCTAGCCGCATCCCGTTTTATCGCCTGACCAAAGCGATTAAGGATCATCCCAGCCTCGCTGAGATGAATATTTTGACGGTCAAGGAAAGTTTCCTCCAAGCAAATCTACATTTGTGGGACGAAGAAAATAAGTGCTTGGTGCCGTTTTCACAAGTCGCCTCGGCAACTTAACTTATCTTTTCAACTGCTCGCTTCATCGTCAAAAAGCACACCACTGATTGTGTACTCTGCCTCGATAAGATAACATTTGAAGCACTCAGATATCCTTGGAATTTACCAAAAGGTATCTGCTCATTTCTCAAATGCATTTAGCCAACAGCCTGTAGCAATATTAGTCAGCTGCCCAATGCGGATCTGCGTCATCATCAAGTACGAAAAATGGTGCCCCAGAGGGCACAACATATTGTTGCCACTACATACTTCTTAATTTCCGTGAGCTCCCTTAACCCATTGTT
>CAXACF010000469.1:0-2085 GCA_963967125.1 uncultured Rhodobacterales bacterium
TGGGGCGCGTCACTACGGAAATATTCGCGATGAAGCGATAGATTGGCTTGGACGAGTTGAAATTCATCACAGCAGAATAGATGATCGCCCGACAGCGTTTTCTGGTGGTATGCAGCAGCGTCTTCAAATTGCTCGAAATCTTGTAACTGGCCCAAGACTTGTTTTCATGGATGAACCAACGGGTGGCTTGGACGTGTCCGTGCAAGCCCGCTTATTGGATTTATTGCGTTCATTAGTGCGCGAAATGGGTTTGAGCGCAATTATCGTGACGCATGATTTGGCTGTGGTTAGACTTTTAGCTGACCGCCTTATGGTGATGAAAGATGGTTATGTTGTCGAAAGCGGTTTGACTGACCAAGTACTCGACGATCCACAGCACGCATATACCCAACTTCTTGTTTCTTCAGTTTTGCAGGTGTGATGAAAAATGATAAAGATATCAAATCTCTCTAAACATTTCATTTTGCACAATCAAAATAGCGCAGTCATCCCAGTCATGGATCAAGCAGAATTTTCTGTTGCAGAGGGTGAATGCGTCGCGTTGGTAGGTCAATCAGGCGCAGGTAAATCAACGTTAATGCGCATGATTTATGGTAATTACTTAGCTCATAATGGGGCTATATGGATTGGTGAAACAAATGTGGTTGGTGCCACTGCACGAGAAATCATTGACCTAAGAAGAAAAACCCTTGGCTATGTGAGCCAATTTTTGCGCGTTGTACCCCGTGTACCTACGCGCGATGTAGTAGCAGAGCCTTTATTGGCATTGGGCGAAGAACATACAAAAGCACGCAGAAAAGCTGAAGAATTGCTTTCCCTTTTGAATATTCCTGAGCATCTTTGGGATTTGTCCCCGACAACTTTTTCAGGTGGAGAGCAGCAACGTGTAAACATTGCGCGCGGATTTGTTTATGATTATCCCGCATTGCTTCTTGACGAACCAACAGCCAGTTTAGATGTGAAAAATCGCTCAATCGTGCTGGGACTTGTAGAAAGTGCAAAGGCTCGCGGCGCGGCAATAATTGGTATTTTTCATGATGAGGCTGCGCGTGATCAGGTTTGTGATCGTGTAATAGATGTCACGCAGTATACACCCAAGGCCGCATGATATGTCTGGAAAAATGATTGCCATAGTGGGGCCCTCGGGGGTTGGCAAAGATTCAGTCATGTCAGGTCTGTGCCGAGCAAATAAGAATTTTTTGCTCGTTCAGAGAGCAATAACTCGTGCACCCGACCCATTAGGTGAAAACCATATTGCGTTAGATGAGGACGAATTTGAAAATGCAAAAACTGCAGGTGAGTTTATACTAGATTGGAAAGCTCACGGGCTTTCTTACGGAATTCCATTTGCATCGATCAAATTACTTCATCACGGTCAAAATATGTTGATTAATTTGTCACGCAACGTCCTTGCGGAGGCGAATTCTGTTTTTGAGAACTTTGTGGTGATCAATTTATGGGCTTCAAAGGATGTTCTGCGTCAACGTTTGTATTCACGTGGTCGTGAAAACGATAAAGATATCGAGAAGCGCATCGAGCGCAACGTATTAGCTCTACCACCAGATCTAAATGTTCATTCAGTGAATAACGATCATCTTCTCGACCAAACAATCAACAACATTATCGAGTATCTGGACAAATAAATGAATCGCATCCTTCCCAAAAATAAAGACTTCATTCTTACAAACGCAAAACTAGTGTTAGCAGATGAAGTGATTCAGGGTACTATCGTTGTGAAAAACGGACTTATTGATAGTATTGATCATGGTCGTTGTGCGTTATCACAATCGGTTGATTGTGACGGAAGCTACCTGTCAGCTGGTTTAGTGGAACTCCACACTGATAATCTTGAGCGACACTTAGAGCCCCGTCCGGGGGTAAATTGGCCGATCAAAACTGCAGCTATAGCCCATGATGCAGAATTATATGGTTGCGGTGTTACGACAGTGTTTGATGCGATGAGAGTTGGCTCTATTCCAACTGGATCTGGTCAATATGCAGCTTATGCGCGCGGGCTCGCAGACGCCATCCTGGGACTAAAGGAAAAAGGGCTCCTAAAAATTTCTCATTTTCTGCATCTGCGTG
>CAXACF010000470.1:0-2083 GCA_963967125.1 uncultured Rhodobacterales bacterium
CGCTCTATCTGGGCCAGACGGAAGGGCGGGAACAGCAATGGCGCCGACAAGAAGCCAAGGCCAAGGTTTATGGCATGAATGTCCACGAGGTGTCGCGTGAGGAAGCGGAGCAGTTGCATCCATTGGTTAATGTCGGTGGCATCCGCTGGATCATGTTTGAACCTGGTGGGGGTAATGTGGACCCTTCGGGGGTCACCAACGGCTACGCTACAGGGGCGCGGCAACGGGGCGCGGAAATATACCGCTTTACCCCTGTGACCGCCACAGAACAGCAATCTGATGGATCATGGATCGTCCGCACGCCCAAGGGGGACATTCACACAGAATGGGTGGTCAATGCCGCAGGCCTTTGGGGGCGCGAGGTTGCGGCGTTGGCAGGTTTGAAACTGCCCCTGCAACCCACGGAACACCAATATTTCGTGACAGAAACCATTGCAGAAATTGATGGCATGGATCGTCGTCTGCCCTCGGTTGCGGACCGTGATGGAGAATATTATCTGCGCCAAGAGGGCAAAGGGTTATTGGTGGGCGCCTATGAACGCGCGTTGAAATTCTGGGCCGAAAATGGCACGCCCCCTGATTTTGGGCACGAACTCTTTGACGATGATCTGGAACGGATCGAAGAAAACATGATGCGCGCCATTGAACGTGTCCCAGCGGTTGGGGAAGCGGGCATCAAACGTGTGATTAATGGTCCGATGATTTGGTCGCCTGACAGCAACGTGTTGTTCGGCCCTGTGCCCGAATTGAATAATTATTTCTGCTGTAATGGGATCATTCCGGGCTTTAGCCAATCGGGCGGTATGGGGTTATTGGCTGCTGAATGGATCATTCAGGGCGAAACCAAATATGATATGTTTGCATGGGATTTGGCACGTTTTGGCGATTGGGCAGACGCGGCCTTCACCAAGGCACGCGTGGGCGATCAATACGCACACCGTTTCAAAATCCATTTCCCCAACGAAGAACGGGATGCGGGTCGTCCCGTGCGCACCCGTCCAATTTTTGAAAAACAAAAGGAGCTGGGCGCAACCTTTGGCCTGAACTACGGTTGGGAACACGCGCTTTATTTTGATGCGGATACCCCTGAAACCGCGGGTTTCACACGCCAAGGATGGTGGCACAGCGTCGGGCGCGAAGCCAAGATGTTGCGTGACAGCGTGGGCGTGATAGATATTTCAAACTTTGGCAAATATAGCGTCAAAGGGGCAGGGGCAGAGGATTGGTTAAACGCCGTTTTTGCAAACAAAATGCCCAGTGTCGTTGGCCGTTCTTGCCTAACGCCCCTGATTGGCAAACGCGGTGGTATTGCGGGCGATGCAACCGTTACCAAACTGGGTGAGGATGACTATTGGGTGGTCAGTTCAGGTATGGCCGAACGCTATCAACAGCGGTTCTATCAAATGGTGGATCTGCCCGAGGGCACCACATTTGAAAGCAAAACAAACGATACCTGTGCCTTTAACGTGGCGGGGCCAAAATCGCGTGAACTGCTGCAACGGCTTAGCAATGCAGATCTTTCAAACGCGGCCTGGCCCTTTATGCGGTCGGGTCATTTGACGATTGCAGGCGTAGAGTGCGCGACACTACGCGTCAGTTTCACAGGCGATTTGGGTTGGGAAATTTATTGCGATGTGGACGATCAATTGGCGGTTTACACCGCATTGATTGATGCGGCAGCAGAACTTGGCGGTGGGCCTGTTGGATCACGTGCGCTGATGTCCCTGCGTGTTGAAAAAGGGTATGGCAGCTGGTCACGCGAATATAGCCCAGAATACTGGCCCCAAGAAGTGGGCCTAGCGCGTCTGTGTAAAATGGATAAAGACTTCCTAAACAAATCCGCCGCCGCAGAGGTGATGCAAAATGAACCACGTGAAAATTTGGTTTTAATCCATATTTATGAGGATGCCGTTACCGCATCCAACGCCGATGCAACCGGGGGTGAGCCGATTTTCAAAGATGGGGTTGGCATTGGCCGCGTTACATCGGGGGCCTATGGATTTTCCGTTGGCATGTCACTGGCGCTTGGATACGTGAAAAACGCATCTGTGGGTGATCGGGTTCAGGTGATGATCCTCGGCAA
>CAXACF010000471.1:0-2077 GCA_963967125.1 uncultured Rhodobacterales bacterium
CCCCAAAGCTGAGTGAGATGAAGTGCAGAACATAATCAACGAATGCCGTTGCATATGTTGTCATTGCAAACAGGAACGAGCCAAACACCACAAATGTGAACAAAACAACAAGGGACAACACAAGGTTCAAGTTGGATAGGTATTTCACGCCGCGTCCAACACCAGATACGGCGGAAATGATGGATAGGCCCATGATGATGATCAAACCCGCAATTAGGCCAACAGTGCCCGGTGCAGGTGCGTCCCCTGTCATGTTCATCATCCATTCCATCCCCGTGATCGCGTATAAGCCGTCAATAAACTGCGAGACACCAAAACCGATTGTAACTGATACCCCAAGGATCGTTGCAACAACGCCCAGAACGTCAACGATGTGCCCCAAAATGCCGTTCAACAACCGACCAAATAGAGGGGTTAGTGCAGAACGGATCGTTAGCGGCATATCAAGCGTATAGGCGTAGTAAGCCAGCGACAAACCTGTCACGACATAGATTGACCATGCGTGAAACCCATAATGTGCAAAGGTCCAGCGATAGGCAGATTGCAATGCCTCCTCACTATTTGGGGCAACTGCTCCCGAAATCACGACAGGGTTTGACCCCCAGAGGGACAATGGCTCGGCCGTGGCAAAGACCATCAATCCAACACCAAGGCCTGCACCAAACATCATCGAGAACCATGAGAAATTGGAAAACTCGGTTCCCTCGCCCGGGCGTCCCATGACGCGACTTCCTGTCTGCGGTAAAATCGCAACGACCATCAGAAAGAAGAAGAACAAGCCAACAATGACAATGTAAAATTGGTTGAAATTTTCGAGTAAGCGCCAGTTCAAGCTGCCGAGTGCGCTGTTTGCATTTGCGGGCCAAATCAAGGCCCAAAGTACCAAGCCGATCATGATCGCCTTAGAGATGAGTGCGATTTCAACGCTGTGTCCTGCGTAAAAACCCGATTTTGAACGATTTATTTCTAATTCAGTAAATGGCGCTTTGATTGCCATATGACCTCTCCCTTTTTAACCGTGCGTTGAGTTGAGCATTTTGATTCCGCCAAGGGTTGTCATTTGCGCGCACCTCATGGGCGAATTGCGACACGCAAAAGTTGTGGATATAAATGCCCACTTGCACTTTTGGGGCATGCGCCATAGGGCTGTTGGCATGAGAATTTTATTTTTGGGTGATGTCGTGGGACGCGCAGGGCGTGCGGCGATTTTGAACCAACTGTCAGATTTGCGTCAGGCGTGGAAATTGGATTTCGTCGTCGTGAATGCGGAAAACGCAACCAGCGGCGCTGGTTTGAACGCTGCGCATGCCAAGGCGATTTTAGAGGCGGGTGCTGATTGTATCACGCTGGGCGATCATGCCTTTGATCAAAAAGAGATGATGACATTCATCGAAAGTGAACCGCGCATTATTCGTCCATTGAACTATGCCAAATCCGCCCCCGGTCGGGGTGCGCGGATTTTCAGTGATACGCGGGGGCGCAAAATCTTGGTTGCGCAAGTTTTGGGGCAGGTCTTTATGAAACGCCCCTTTGATGATCCATTTTCTGCGGTGGATCAGGTGCTGCGGTCACATCCCCTGGGCGGATCGGTGCAGGCAAGTTTGATCGATGTTCATTGCGAGGCGACATCGGAAAAAATGGGTATGGGGCATTTCTGTGATGGGCGCGCATCCGTGGTCGTAGGCACGCATACCCATGTCCCAACAGGGGACGCAATGATTTTGCCCGCTGGCACCGCCTATCAATCTGACGCGGGTATGTGTGGTGATTACAACAGCGTGATCGGCATGGAAAAAACCGAACCGATGCGCCGATTTATTACAGGCATGTCCAAGGGGCGCTTTACCCCCGCCGAGGGGCCCGCGACCCTAAGCGGTTTGTTCGTTGAAACCGATGATCGCACGGGCAAAGCCCAATCGGTGAAAATGATCCGGCATGGTGGCCTGCTCGAGGCCAGCGCACCATGAACGCACGATTGTTGCCCCATGCGGCGCTGCTGCTGTTCGGCATAGGCTGGGGGGCAAGCATCCCCCTGAGCAAGATCGCCGTCAGTGGTGGTCACATGCCCCTTGGCCTG
>CAXACF010000472.1:0-2068 GCA_963967125.1 uncultured Rhodobacterales bacterium
GGACGGGCAAGAGCGCACACCCCACCTGCGCGGGGGGCGGAGCAGGTTTTAGCGACGCACCCGTGTTAATGCCCAGTGGCCCTTCGGACCCGATAATGAGATGGCGCAGATCATAGCCTGTATTATCCTTGCGCAGACGTCCCAACCCGTTCCAAATTGCACCATCGGCCATGACGACCTCAAGGCCCAAACACAGATCCCGCGTGTTGCCATAGCGCAGGACATTCACGCCCCCCGCGTTCGTGGCAAGACACCCGCCAATACGTGCGCTGCCGCCCGAGGCCAGCGACAGCGGAAACAGGCGATCCACCTCTTCGGCCGTCTGTTGAATATCGGCCAAAATGGCGCCTGCATCTACGATCATCACGTTTTCTTCGGGATACACGGCGCGGATTTTCGTCATCTTTTCAAGGGATAAGATCAGAGGAACCGCCCCTGTTTCGGCAAGCTGTCCGCCCACCAATCCTGTGCCACCTCCATAGGGAATAATCGCCACGCGGTGGGTATGGCACAGTTTGACAAGGGCGCTGACATCCTCAGTCGATTTGGGACGCGCGACATATTCTGCCTGCCCCGTCCAGCGGCCACGGGGCTCTTCGACATAGCCCGGTTCTACGGGGAAAAGAAGATGTGCCAATCCTGCATCTGACGCAATTGCGTAGAAGTTTTGGTCCGCTGGAAAATAGGTATTCATGCCATGCCCACTGTTGTCCGCCCACGCCGATCCGCGCGTAATGCAGCATATAGGACGTGGGTACGCCAACGGCCATTAATTTGGATATAGGCCTGTGCAACACCTTCGTATTTATAGCCACATTTTTCCAAAACACCGCGCGATGCAACGTTTTCGGGCAAACAGGCGCTTTCAATACGGCTTAGGTCCATTGTGCTAAAGGCATAGTGGACCATCGCGCGCAGGGCTTCTGTCATGTATCCATGGCGCGCATAGGGGTGGCCAATCCAATATCCCATCGTCCCCGTTTGCGCAGGGCCGTGGCGGATATTGTCTAAGGTGATCGCCCCCACCAATTTGTCGTCTTCACGGCGGAACATGAACAGTGGAATGGCCGTGCCGCCATTGATATTTTTCTGTGACCAATAGACCCGATTTGAAAACGCTTTACGCGACAAATGATCAGGCGACCATGTAGGTTCCCAAGGGGTCAAAAATTCCTTCGAGGCATAGCGGAGTTCAGACCATTGACGATAGTCGGTTTGAACAGGCGCGCGCAGGTATAAACGTTCGGTGTCGATCCATACTTTGCGCTTAAAGAAAAACATTATGCTGCTCGTCGCGCCTCGAGTGCTGATAAATCAGGCGCTGCTGCGATTGGACCATAGAGGGCGGTGGCCATCTTGGCACTGCTTGCAACCGATTGCGCATAGGTGCGCAGTTTGTCCAAGTTCACAGCATCGATGCGGGCCACTGTGTCCTCTAGGTTTGGAACCTTGCCCCACACCTGTAGCATGCGGGCCAAACGTTCTGCACGATTTGAGGCGCTTTCTAGCCCCATCAAAAGACCCGCTTTCATTTGCGCGCGCGCGCGGTCCAGCTCTGCTTGGCTTAGTGTGTCTGCCGCACGTTTAAGTTCATCAATTGTGATGTTGGCCAATTCCCCAATTTGCGCATCCGATGTACCCGCGTAAATCGTGGTCATGCCCGTGTCGCTATAGGCGCCAGCTTGGGCAAAGATCGTGTAACACAGTCCACGTTTTTCACGCACCTCTTGGAACAGGCGCGATGACATCCCGCCCCCAAGCGCGATTGAATAAATCTGTGCCGTATAAATATCGTCATCACGATAACTTGGCCCCTCAAGCGCAAGTGTGAAATGCGCCTGTTCTAAGTCCTTTTCACGACGCAATTCACCGCTATGAAATTGTGCATCGCCCTCTGATTTAGGGGCTGGAATGATGGGCAAATCCCCAAAGGCGTCGGAGAGTAATTGATAGAGTTCCTCGTGATCAATGCCACCCGCAGCAGCAAATACCATGCGATCTGGTGAATAATGGGAGGGAAGAGCACACGTCTGAACTCCAGTCACATACGACCATCTCGTATGCCGTC
>CAXACF010000473.1:0-2067 GCA_963967125.1 uncultured Rhodobacterales bacterium
GTATCCCTCTTCTCCGACACGTTCTTTCAAATCGGCCCATGCGGCCTCGCGCAGCTCTGGGTTGGTAATCGCGTCCACGCCCGTCATTGCCATAACCGTTGCGGCATGCACCATGCCCTTTAACGCAGGGGCGCTTTTCCCCTGCGCAACCATTTGCCACGTGTGATAGGGCGTTCCGATGGCATAATTTGCCCCCCATAATTGCACCGTGGGAACAACCCAGCTGACATCTCCCACATCTGTGGATGCAGGTAAATCATTGGATTGATGACCCAAAGAAGGAAGGAAATCGGCCAACACTTTGTCGCGCTGAACCCCAAGACCCAGCATGGAATAGGAGGCGGTAATGTCCTTTTGTTCCAATGTGTTTTGGAACCGTTTTGCATAGGCGACATCGACATCCGTAAAATCAGGAGCGCCCAGCATGTGCAGATTTTTTTCCATGGCCTGACATAGGGGTGTATTTGCGATCACCTCGGCCGAAATGGTAACCAAACGCCACTTCATTTCGGTTTCCGTCATCAAAGCCGCGCCTTTGGCCACGTTGACAACGCGGTCGATCAATTTGACCGTTTCTTTGACAGAGGGTTCGCGCACCACATATCGTGCATTTGCATAGGCCTGAACCACGTTGGGCGAAATTCCACCCGCGTCGATATAGGCATAGTGAATGCGCGCCTGATCCGACATATGTTCACGCATGTAATTCACGCCAACATTCATCAATTCAACCGCATCAAGTGCTGAACGCCCCAAATCGGGACTGACCGAGGCATGGCTTGCCTTGCCAAAAAATTCGAAATCCACCCGCGCCGCCGCAAGGGATGATCCCGTCACAACTGTGGCGATGGACCCGGGGTGCCATGTGATTGCGATATCGCAATCTTGAAACGCCCCACGTTTCACCATGAATGATTTGGCCGATCCCCCCTCTTCCGCAGGACATCCATAATAGCGCACGCGCCCCGGTGTTCCCGTTTCCTCTAACCAATTTTTTAGGGCGATTGCCGCCAACATGGCGGCTGATCCCAGCATGTTGTGACCACATCCATGGCCATTGGCCCCCGTTTCCAATGGCTTTTGTTCGGGCAGGTCCGCCACCTGACTAAGTTCGGCCAACGCATCATATTCGCCCAAGAACCCGATCACGGGTCCGCCCGAACCCGCCTCACCAATTACGGCTGTGGGAATGCCAGCGGCCTCTTTTTCGACACGAAATCCTTGTGCCTCTAACTCCTCAATATGCAGCGCGACAGATTTATGTTCGCCATAACAGGTTTCTGGGACAGCCCAAACATTGTCCGACAGGGCGCGCAGGCGGTCGGCGTTTTCGTCAATGTGCTTCCAAATCGGGTGCTGGTTCATAATAATCTCCGCTAAAACATGTCCAAAGCCTACGCGGTTCAGAATTTATTTTTCAAGCATATTCTTTGGTGACGATCACGCTTGCATCCGCGCGGTAGCTTGATCACAGTGCAGTTGAATTGATACGAAATATGGAACGCCCCTGCGCGATGACGCCCGAAATTTGCACACTTGGTCATGATGCCCTTTTGGTCCGCTTTGCCCGCGAAGCGAGCGAGACCGCAACCGCCTGTGTTCAAGTTATGTTGCGTTTGATCGAAGAGGCCGATTTACCGCATGTCACCGAAATTGTCCCCGCTTTGGCCTCGGTCATGCTGCGGTTTCAGGGGGGGACGGATGTACGGTCTTTGCTGCACCAACATCTGACTGACCTGACCCGGAAAACGGATTGGTCAAATGTTAGCATACCAGCGGCCAAGCGGCGCTGGATCATTCCCGTTTGTTTTGACGGTGACGCCGCCCCGCATCTGGCCGAGGTTGCGCAAATTGCCGGTAAACCCAAGGCCGCGATCATTCATGATTTGGAAAACGCGGATGTGCGCGTTTTGGCCTTGGGCTTTGCCCCCGGGCAACCCTATATCGGACTATTACCGCAGGAATGGGATATGCCGCGCACGTCGACCTTAACGGCAGAGGTTCCCGCAGGCGCATTGGTGACAGCCGTGCGGCAGTTGGTTTTATTTGCAAACCCTTCGCCCACAG
>CAXACF010000474.1:0-2063 GCA_963967125.1 uncultured Rhodobacterales bacterium
CCAATTTGGCCTTTAGCTCTGCGATCAGTTGATAAAACCGTGCAGCACCATTTTGTTCCAAACCCTGCGTGGGTTCATCCAGTAACAATAAATCAGGGGTATCAATGATTGCACGGGCTAACAAGGCACGCTGAAATTGACCTCCTGAAAGCGTTGCGATTTGCTGATCTAAAATATCAAGAATACCGACCAACGCCGCGGCCTCCGATATTTGTTCGTCCGTAGCACGCTTGGGAACGGACAAAAATCTGCGGACAGTTATCGGGAAACTATGATCTATATTTAGTTTTTGTGGGACATATCCAACGCGTAACGATTTAGAGCGTGACACAGACCCAGCTGTTGGAACAAGTGCGCCGATCAAAGCACGCATCATGGATGTCTTACCCGATCCATTTGGCCCAACGATTGTAATGATTTCACCGCGTTTCACGGTTAAATCAACATCACGCAAAACAATCTTATTATCGTATCCAATCGTTACTGAGTTTAGCGATATCAAGTCAGTCATCTGAACTTTCACCTCGACATTGCTGACACGAACCCTCTGCCTCGATTGTCAGGGTGTTGACCGAAAACCCATCATCCTGCCCAAGGCGTTGGCCCAGCTCTGCTGCCTGCGCCGTTTCAGCCACCTTGTGACAGTCCTTACAAATCCAGAGCGCCGGCGTGTGTTCTGCGTCAGGATGCGCACAGGCAACATAAGCGTTCAAGCGTTCAACACGGTGTGCGAATCCATGCTCCACCAAAAAATTCAACGCACGATAGGCCATGGGGGGTTTATCCGCCAAGCCGTCATCACTTAGCTTTTGCAACACATCATAGGCACCCAGCGCGTGGTGCCCCTCTAGCAATATTTCAAGGGTACGCTTGCGGATCAGGGTCAAACGCAGACCACGCTCGACACAGGCGCGTTCAACAGTTGTCAACGCACTTTGCGCGCAACTCGCATGGTCATGGGGCGCAAATACGTTTTGCATAATTCCTCCGAAGTACTATTGATATGTTATAACATAACATTTATACGAACTGCAACACACAGGAGAGTGATTCAATGAACAAAACTATTTCCGTCCTATTTGCAACAACGATGTTCACAGCACCTGTTTTGGCAGATCAATTGCGGGTCGTGGTCGACATCCCGCCCGTTCACGGCATTGTTGATGGTGTTCTGGGATCGAATGCAAGCATTACGACACTGATCGGCAGCGGTATAGATCCACACAACTACACCATGAAACCAAGTCATGCCGCCGCGCTGTCGAAAGCAGATTTGATTGTGCTGATTGGCGAAGCGCTAACACCAAGTCTAGCGGAAAAGTTACCCTCATTAGCAAATAATGCAAAAATCATCGAACTTGCCGAGGTCCAGAATGTGCATTTGATCGCTTATGAAGACGCGCACGAAGACCATGAAGATGATGCCCATCATGACGACGAGCATCACGATGATCATAAAGACCACAACCATGATGCAGATCATGACGACCACGCACACGAAGGCCACGATAAACATGATCACAGCGACGCGCACCATGATGACGACGGACATCACGGTGACCACAAAGATCATGATGATCACGATGATCATGCGGATGAAAAAGAACATAATGAGCATGAACATGATGAACATCACGACAACGAACACGATGGCCATGACCACAGTGGGGTGGATCCACACATGTGGTTGGATATCGATAATGCGGACGTTTGGGCGCATGCCATTGCAAAATCGGCATCAGAATTTTCTCCTGCCTTGGCATCAGATATCAACGCGAACTTGGCAGCATTCGAACAGGCTCTCATCGGCCTTAAATCCGAGATGCAAACACTCACTGCAAAACCATATTCGGTGTCGCATGATGCCTTTGGGTATCTTGAGGAAAGCTTTGGCATCCACCATCCGCAGGCCGTAACCAATGGTATGGGACTGCGACCATCGCCAAGTGATATGGCAAATTTGCGTGCGCAGATCGAGGCGACACCACCAGCATGCATGATCATCGATCCAAATGATCACACTGCCTTGGCCTATGCGCTGGCCGAAGAATACTCAATCAAAA
>CAXACF010000475.1:0-2056 GCA_963967125.1 uncultured Rhodobacterales bacterium
CATAAAAACAAAAGAAATGGCAATAAGTCCAATAACTGCCAGTCTACTAACACTTTTGATATATTTTTTATTCATAATTATATAAAATTATTCGCTATCAGGTGCACGTCCGCCACCTTCAAAATCATCTCCTCTTTGACCCGGTTCTTCGACAAAAAGTCGATTGACAGCCAGTTTTGCTTGATGCGGGGATTTATTCATGGCTGCCCCTTGGGTTTAAGGTATTGCGCAAGTTGGAAAACATCATCCACGAAGAACAGTTGCGTGCAGGCCATTTGCCAATCCAGATGCCCATTCTTCAGGGCGCAGATTTGTGGCGTGAAAGCGGACGGTATGACGCCTATGGCGCGGAAATGCTGCGGATGAAGGATCGTCATGATCGTGATATGTTGTTCACCCCAACGGCAGAAGAATTGGTGACGGATATTTTCCGTTCGCACGTCGGGTCCTATAAGGATTTGCCAATGACGCTGTATCAAATCCAATGGAAATTCCGCGATGAAATTCGCCCGCGCTTTGGCGTGATGCGGGGGCGCGAATTTTATATGAAAGACGGCTATAATTTTGATTTGACGAAAGAAGACGCACTGCATGCCTATAACCGCCATTTGGTCAGTTATCTGCGTACCTATGAACGCATGGGGCTTCAGGCGATTCCAATGCGTGCGGACAGCGGCCCGATTGGAGGCGATGATACGCATGAATTCTTGGTTCTGGCTGATACGGGCGAATCCGAGGTGTTTTATGACAGCAAGGTCACTGACCTAAGCTTTGGGGATCGTGAAATTGACTATGATGATCGCGCGGCCTGTCAGGGTGTGTTGGATGAATTCACATCGCTTTATGCGCGCACCGATGAAACCCATGATGAGGCGCTGTTCAATCAGATCCCAGAGGAACGTCGCCGCGTTGCGCGGGGCATCGAAGTCGGCCAGATTTTCTATTTCGGGACAAAATATTCTGAATCGATGAACGCCATGGTTCAGGATGCCGAGGGCAATAATGTGCCCGTGCACATGGGCAGCCACGGGATTGGTGTATCACGCCTGATCGGCGCATTGATCGAGGCAAACCACGACGAGAACGGCATCATCTGGCCTGAAGGGGTGACACCGTTCCATTGTGGTATTGTGAACCTGAAACAAGGGGATGAGGAGGCAAATGCCGCCTGTGACAGCCTATATAAATCTCTGATCGCGCTGGGACTTGATCCGCTTTATGATGATCGCAAAGAGCGGGCAGGGGGCAAGTTTGCCACTATGGATTTGATTGGTTTGCCCTGGCGCATCACCGCTGGTCCCCGTGGATTGAAAAACGGCGTAGTTGAAGTGACCAACCGCCGGAGCGGTGAAAGCGAAGAGATGCCACCAGAACAGGCCGTTCAGAAAATTCACGCGATTTATGCGGCAATTTAATCGTTTGGGTTCATCTTATGTGGGATGAACCCAACTGACCCAGCGTCCATGGAAATCCGCGCGTCCAACATCTTGCACTTGGCCACCTGGCCAAAGTTGCAGGGTCAGCTTTGCGCCTTCCAAATCATCTGAAATTTCCATGGACATATATCCCAATGGTCGCTCAGGCGTTGCGCGCCCCCCCGCCTGCGCGAGAGCATGTGCAATTTTGTCCTTACTCTCTTGTGGGAAATATTGCAGTGCGATCGTGTGGAATACGAAATGCAATGTTCCAGCGGGCTGTGCGTTCAGTCGGTTTGGCAACCAAGCTGCGGCATCCGCCTTTTCCACCATCGTGGTTTGATGGGGGGCAATGTGTTTGATCCGCTCTAAGCGGTCACATTGATCTGCCCATGTGTAGGACAAAAGCCGCAAATAATCCAAACGATCAACGGAGTTCAACGGATTGACGTCGACACCTGCACGGTCGATAATTTTTAGCAGCTGTTGTGCAGGGATCACACCCATCCAGTCAGGAGACAGGGTGACAATCGGGTCATCCGCAGGCTGCAATGTGCGCCCAGCATTCAAGGAGTAGCGGTCCAGCAACAAATTAAATCCCGCGCTTGCGCCCAACTCGCTGAGCATCACAGGCATTGGGT
>CAXACF010000476.1:0-2056 GCA_963967125.1 uncultured Rhodobacterales bacterium
CGCTGCCATTTTATTTGCAATTTTGTTTTATTTCACGCTGTTTGTGTTCCGCCGTGTTTAGATTGAACAGGATGTGATCCACGGTCAGATCGGCCCCCATAAACGGCGACGCAACCGTATTTATTTCGGGTGTGCAATGTGCATTACGCTGGCGATGGTCGCGATTGGCGGCGCAACGGTTTCTGAATGGTATCTGGGATCATTGGTCCCATGGTGGGAAAGGTATCGCCTGACCTATGTGTTTGAGGCGATTGGCCTTATGGCGTTTGGCCTTGCATGGTTGGTCAAAGGGCGATTTGTCGCTTGGCTGATCCCCTAACGCGTGACGGCATATAGCGCGACAGCCGCGGCGTTTGATACGTTCAGCGATCCGAATTCACCTGCAAATTCGATACGTACCAATTGATCCACGGTTTCCTTGGTGCGCTGGCGCAGCCCTGGCCCCTCTGCCCCGAGAACCAGCGCAATCGCACGATCGTGATGCGCAGCATAGACCGTGTCGATTGTCTCTGTCGCCTCTGCATCAAGGCCCAGCACCAAATATCCCAATTTTTGCAGCTCTTGAATAGAATCGGCCAAATTGCGCAAACGCAAATACGGCTGACGTTCCAATGCCCCACTGGCCGTTTTGGCCAATGCGCCCGTTTCAGGTGCGCTGTGGCGCTGTGTGCCGATCACGGCACTTGCCCCGAACACCTCGGCAGACCGCAAAATGGCACCGACGTTGTGGGGGTCTGTCACCTGATCCAATAGAATCAAACGTGGCGCCCCTGCCCCCGGCGCCAATGCGACATCCTCAAGACTGCCCCATTTCAACGGTTTCGTTTCCAAGGCCGCACCCTGATGCACAGACGCAGGATCAAGCGGGGCTGCAAATTTACGCGGATCACAGATTTCAGGCTCAACATCTGCCTGCTGGACCGCATCGGCCAGTTTGTCTGCCGCATTTTTCGTCAGGATCAAACGCAGATGCTGACGATTTGGGTTTAACAGCGCATCGCGCACCGCATGCAAACCAAAAAGCCACACCGTTTCCTGAGCTGCCGCCTTTTTCGCTTGTTCTTTTTCAACAACCCACTTTGGCTTTTTCATCGCAAATTACGCCTTTTTTTCTTTGTTTTGCCTTCTGCGCCAGAATGAGTTCGAATTTCAAGGGATTTTCTAGTTGACGATACTTTTTAACAAGGCTAATCACCCCTTCATTCAAGTGTTCAACACTTGGTAAGTGGGCGACAGGCCGCAAGGTGTGGCAGGGGACTGTAACTCCCTCGCGGAGACGCACGCTAGGTTCGATTCCTAGGTCGCCCACCACTTACTTCTCATAAATTCAAGCACTTTGATACGCGATCTTTGTACGACAAAGAATGCCCCACAAAGTGTGGGGCCAGTCCAATGGGGAGAAATATGTTGAGGCGTCATGTCAGGGGTGCATGGCTCGCCATGTATACAAATGTATACTATTTTATCAAAATGACAACCAATAGTTGCAGACTTGTCAACTTATTAAACACATTTAGCAATGCAATGTAAAAGTGCCCTTCGCGCTATGCATTTTCTGCAATGCAGCAATTCTAACTTGGATGAGGTAAGTTAGCGATAACAATGCTATCTAATCCCCATAGCAAGAAAGGAACAAAAAATACTAAAAACACTCTACCGTGCAATGGTCATCTGCCGCGCCAAAAGCGCAGCATATCAAACACTTGCCATGCTATCAGATCGCGAACTTGCGGATATCGGATACTCACGCGCATCCTTTGTTGACGCCTATATCGCAAATATCGTTGCGGAAATGGATGCAAACGATGCAGCCGCAGCATCACCTGTGAACGCAAACTTGGTTGGGGCCGTTTAAACCGCCCCACCCGCTTATTTTTATTTTGATACCTGCCACTTAGTACGGCAACCCGACATAGTTTTTCGCCAACACTCGCTGCGCTTCGACATTGTCGCGCAGATGCGCAATTTCAGCGGCCTGAATGTGGTGATCAAAATCGCTTTGCTATGGGAAATGATGCAAAAGCGTTGTCATCCACCACGAAAAGCGTTGTGTTTT
>CAXACF010000477.1:0-2053 GCA_963967125.1 uncultured Rhodobacterales bacterium
CTTGTCGCACACCCGTTTGTTGCTGTGCACTGTGCCACCCTGTGCTCAGAAGTCGTTGCAGATCATTGTTTCGGCAAACTTGGGCCAACTGTGAAGGTCCAATAGGGGTTTCTGCAACTGTCCGATGGGGGTGTCCTGTTTCTGGATGAGGTCGCTGAATTGCCTGACCCGATTCACGCGATGCTTCTGCGGGTGCTTGAGGACTATAAAATGCGTCCGATCTGTGCAGCACGTGATGTAGCGTTGGATTTGCGGTTCATGTTTGCAACAAATGTGGATTTGGAACAGGCCGTCGCAAATGGCAAATTTCGTCGGGACTTGTTCCATCGAATGAACATTATGGGTGTGGAAATGCCGCCCCTTCGTGAACGGCGCGAAGATATTTTTGAACTGGCATCGATGTTTATGAACCAGTTTGCTGTTGATGTTGGTCGCCAACCGTTGCGATTGGATGATGAAACATTATTGCATCTGACGCGTCACAACTGGCCGGGCAATGTACGCGAGTTGCGTAACATGATCGAACGATCGGTTATTTTGGGCGCCTTCCCCCCCGAATTTCAGGGGGGTGGTCAGGCTGATGGTGTAGCAGCGGCCGAGACCTTGGATTTAGTGGTGCAGCGGCATATTTTGACCACACTTGACCGGTGTAATGGAAACCGCGCAGAAACGGCGCGGCGTTTGGGTGTGTCACGCAAAACGATTGATCGCAAAATGATGGAATGGGGCGACGATGTGCTGTCGCCAAAAACCTAAAGCCTCTGTCCACTGGCGTTAAGAAGGCTTCGCTTTCTTTAGAGCTTACATCGAAGTCTTAATGAGGAGCGCTTGCGTTTGTGAAACACGGCTTAAGTCGGCAACCAAATTGACATCAATGCACCACCCTCTGGGTGATTTTCTGCCGTAATAATGCCCCCTGCTGTTTGTATGATCGATTGCGAAATTGACAGTCCCAGACCTGTCCCCTTTGCCCGTTTGGTCGTGAAAAATGGATCGAAAATCGTGTTGATAGTATCCTCAGAAATCCCAGGGCCACTGTCGTGAAAGGCAAGGCAAACCCCGTTTTTACCATCACGTTCCAAAACATGGCTTTGGATCGTCAAGGTCCCGTTTCCATCCATCGCCTGCACTGCATTGATGATCAGATTAATGATCACCTGTTGTAATTCGGATGGGTTTATTTTGACATCTGGGACATCGGAAAACTCTAATTTGACGTCAATATCCTTGGACGCATAGACGTGATCAACCAGTCCCAAACTGTCCTGCGTAACATCGCGTAGGTTTACGTATTCTTCAAATTTCCCATAATCGCTGGGTCGTGCGAACTGTAACAATTTGCCGACGATACCGCCGATCCGCATGATTTGACGGTCGATCAAATCAAGTTCTGTTTTGACGGGCTCTGCCTGTTCCCCCAATGTTAACCGCACGACATCGACATTCCCTTGAATGACGGCAACGGGATTGTTAATTTCATGCGCCACACCCGCCGTGATTTCACCGATCGAGGCAAGTTTTTCGGACATGACCAATTGTTTGTATGTCGTTTCCAGTTTTTGATTGGCCTCTTGCAACTGCGCGGTGCGTTCCTCAACACGGACGTTCAAATCATCGGCCCAATCCCGCAACTGTTTGTCCCGTTCTTGCACCTGGTCCAATAGGTGATCTAGGTGGTGGGACACCTCGGCAATTTCGCCCCCTGTTCGGTTCAGATTATTGCGCGCCGTCAAATCGCCTGTTTCAACCCGCCGCATCGTTTTTGTCATGCGTTCAAGCGGTGAAAATATCCCACCAGCCAATCGTAAAAACACAGGGATGAACACAATCAAAACACCAATGAACGCGATCCACATCATCGCAATGGCATCGCGTTTCACCAAACGAAATGGTTCTTCCAAAAACCCAACATACAGCATCCCAATGCGCTGATCGAAACTGTCATAAATCGGCAAATACCCCGAGATATACCAATCATTCACAACAAACGCGCGATCCAGCCATGTTTGACCCTGATCTAATACCGCGCTGCGCACCTCTGCCGACACGCGGG
>CAXACF010000478.1:0-2051 GCA_963967125.1 uncultured Rhodobacterales bacterium
CGACAACACCTGCGATGTCCAATTTGTTCAACTGTTCGCGCATGGCGTTTACGGCAGCTTGGTCTGCGGCCTTTTCATCACCGCGGCCCACCAGATCGGCAGAGGCAATTGCCGCAGCCTCGGACACACGTGCTAGGCCCAGCGATAACATGCGATCATTAAAATCAACTTTTTCGGTACTCATTCCGGGTCTTCTTTCTTTAAATTTGTTCAATACGCAATGCGACGGGTGTGCCGATAACGGCATCATGGGATTTTAGATCTGCAAGTGCAGTTGCAAGCGCACTTTGGCTGGTTGCATGTGTCACGATCAGGACAGGTGCATTATCACCTTCGTGATCGTATTGGCGCATACGGTGGATCGACACCTCGCGCTGTCCCAATGCCGCGGCAACGGCAGCAAGCGATCCTGGGCGATCCAGAAGTTCCATACGCAAATAGTAGGGGGCAGGTGTATCGCACTGCGCTGGTGTCGCAGTTCCAAGCGTTTCCGCAGGTTGACCAAAGGTTGGAATACGAATGCCACGGGCCAAATCCAACACATCTGACATGACCGCGCTGGCGGTGGGGCCTTCGCCGGCACCTGCACCGCGCAGGACGATTTGACCAACTTCATCCCCTTCGACGACAACCATATTTGTGCCGCCTTCCAACTGGCCCAATGGTGATGTTTCGGGAACCAAACATGGGGTCATGCGTTGTTCCAAACCATTCTCGGTCATTTGGGAAACACCAAGAAGTTTGATCCGATACCCCATGTCAGCCGCATGATTGATATCATCAATCGAAATTTGTCCAATGCCTTCCAATTTCACCGCATCGAAATCAACCTGAACGCCATAGGCGATCGCTGATAAAAGGGCCAATTTGTGCCCTGCATCAATTCCACCCACGTCCAGATTTGGATCAGCTTCTAGGTAGCCAAGCGCGTCAGCCTCGGCAAAGACCTCATCATAGCTTAGGCCTGCGGACTGCATGCGGGTCAGGATATAGTTACAGGTGCCATTCATCACGCCCATAACGCGTTTGATTTTGTTTCCTGCCAATCCCTCGGTCAGGGATTTGATGATTGGGATGCCCCCCGCCGCGGCGGCCTCATAACGAATAGTTAAATCGTTTCCTTCGGCCAATTCGGCCAGGGCCTGACCATGGTGGGCCAACATTGCCTTATTTGCGGTAACAACATCCTTGCCAGATTTTAACGCGGCCTCTGTCGCGTCTTTGGCGGGGCCTTCATCGCCACCAACCAATTCAACAAAGACATCAATATCATCTGATTGCGCAAGGCTGACGGGATCATCATGCCAGCGATAGGCAGACAAATCGACACCACGATCTTTGCCTGCGCTTCTGGCGGAAACGGCGACGATTTCAATATCGCGTCCCGTGCGCGTTCGAAGCAATTCGGATTTTGACTGAATGATTTTGACGACGCCCGCACCGACCGTCCCCAGACCAGCAATCCCCAAGCGTAATGGTTGGTTCATCCAAAGGCTCCTTAACTTCAATTCTTAACTCATCCGCGATGTACCTGCATTCCCGGTCCTGTGCAACGTGCAAGGTGTAAATTTGCACAGACGAATATGCCTGAAAAATTACTGTTTTGCTTTTTCAAGAACGGGGCTAGGGTGCAGGCATGCCCAGAACCATCGGATCTTATTCACAAAATACCCGAACACTTGTGCGTCAAAGCGCCGAGCGTTTGTTCGCGCGACATGGGTATGCGGCCGTCTCCATGCGTCAATTGGCGTCTGATGTCGGGGTGCAGGTGGGCACCATCTATAATTACACCAAAGACAAACAGGCGCTTTTGTTCGCGATCATGAGCGAACATATGACAGAACTGCTGCAGGCGTGGAGCAGGGAAGGGCAAACCATTGACCCTATTGATCAGCTAAGCCAGTTTTTGAATTTCCACCTAGATTACCATTTGGTTCGTAGGGATTCGGTGTTTATGGCCTATATGGAGTTGCGCAATCTGGATGCGGGTAATTTTGCAGAAATCGAAACCTTACGTCGTCGATACGATGATGCACAGGAACAAATTTTGA
>CAXACF010000479.1:0-2051 GCA_963967125.1 uncultured Rhodobacterales bacterium
GAATAAGCGTTAGGGTATCCAAATAGTCACTGAGTGCGTTCAAATCTTGATCCGCCAAATTTGCCATAATCCGACGTTCGTTTTCGACATCCAACGCGCTTGTCGCCTCGTCAAAGATATAAAGTTTCGCCTCTTTGATCATCGCGCGCGCAATACCAACACGTTGTTTTTGTCCACCAGATAGATTTGCACCGTTGGCGCCGACGACCGTATCCAGACCATTTGGCAGATCACGCAGCGCTACATCAAGGGCCGCACGTTCGGCGGCTTGGGCGATTTCAGCATCACTTGCCCCTGGATGACCGTCGCGGATATTATCGCGGATTGTCCCGTCAAACAGAAACACGTCCTGAGAGATTAGGGCAATTGTGTCCTTTAATTCGGAACGCTTAATCTGGCGCAGGTCGTGTCCGCCAAATGCGATATGCCCCTCTGTCGGATCGTAAAAGCGCATCACCAAATCGATTAGGGTTGATTTCCCTGCGCCCGAGCGCCCAACAACGCCCAAAATTTCACCGCCTGCAATATCCAAGGATACATTTGACAGCGCGGATTTTGTCCCATCGTAAGAAAAGCCGACATTATTCAATGCCAAACCAGATCCCAGATCAGATTTTGAAATGGTGCCATCCGCGATCAAGGCCGCAGGGGCATCCAAAATTTCATACATATTCCCCGTTTGAACCAGCGAACGTTGTAGTTCCACCCAATATTTGGACACCTTCTCCGCAGGTTGATAGGCCATCAAAAACGCAGTGATAAAGGCCGTGAATTCACCGGGCGTTTTGCCGTGCGTAATTGTCTGCCAAGCCGCATAGACAACAAACGCCCCAATCACCAAGCCGCCCAAAAATTCCATAATTGGGACGGTTGCGGCACTGACCCGCGCAATTGAAAAAATGCGGTTTTCAAGACGATCAACAGAGGCATCAAAACGGTCAATAGATTTTTGCTCTAATCCATAGCTTTTGACAGTTTTGATACCTGCAAAGGCTTCAGACCCAATTGAAAAATATTCACCCGACAGTGCAACCTCTTCGGACGCAACCGCGCGAATTTTGCGCGACAGAAACGAAACCAGCCCAAGGATCAGAGGCAAAATAAGCATGCAAAATAGGGTCATCCATGCATCTTGGTATAACATCACCCCAAACAGGGCGAGCATGGTTAGAGTTTCCGTCAAAAGTCGGTTCGTCATGGTGACAAAGGCCGTGCCCGCGGCTGTACCATATAGTCGGATCTTCGCCATTAAATCGGATGCATGCCCACCAACGAAATACGCAACATCATTATGTAACATCCGTGCAAAGACGCGCTTTTGCATTTCGACAGAAACGGATCGCGTCAATAAAATCTGTGCAACTGTATTTGCATATTGAAAAACGCTTTTGCCCAAGGACACGCCAATGACGATCAAGGCGACGCGAACCGCCGCATCGGTATTTTCAGCAACGAATACATCATTCACGATCAACCGCGTAGAGGCCGCAAGTCCGGCCGTAAAAACAGAAACACCAATCAAAAAGAAGATAGAAAGACCAAGCAATTTCCAACGAGAGGAAAGTGTATCGCGCAACAATCGTCGGCCACTTGATACCGAATATCCGCTGTCTGGTTGGTGTTGCACGTGCGTCTAAACCCTTGAATGTCTTGGGCCTACATAGGGACCCGTCACAGCGAAGGCAAGCATTTCGGACATGCTCGGCGGTTCTTGGCCTTGCTCTTGGGAACAAGCTGGGGCATCACTGATCAAAGGCACGAGGAAAGAACATAGTCATATGATTTCGCTATATCGTGATTGGATCAGGGTCGATTGGACATCCCAATTTTGCGAGTGTGGGTACGGTAACAAACTTGGATTTTACCGCATCTGACGGGCGCAATATACGCATTGCAATGGATTATCTGGCACCCGCGCTGATCCGACCGCATCACACTATCGGATTGGAACAAGAAATCAAATATGAAATTGCAAACGAAAATCACCCATGTCACTGCGGATGAGCGTGTTACCCAGAATTTGGGACAAGAACGAAACGCGATGTTTCTGG
>CAXACF010000480.1:0-2049 GCA_963967125.1 uncultured Rhodobacterales bacterium
TCGGCTGCCGATCATGCAGCGCATTTGTTTCGGTCCTACGATGGGCACAATCATATTTGGGATTACCTACCTTATGGTCCATTTAATTCTTCTGCTCAATATTTTCGTTTTGTTTCCGAACTCGCCAACCAATCTGATCCGTATTTCCTTGTGATACAAAACATACAAACGGGCCAATATTTAGGGGTTCAATCATACCTGCGCATTGATCCAAATGCAGGCAGCATTGAACTTGGCCATATTTGCCTATCCCCCGCCGCACAACGGACGCCCGTTTCGACAGAGGCATTTTTTCTGATGATGCAATGGGCCTTTGAAAACGGATATCGGCGCTTTGAATGGAAATGCGATGCGTTAAATATGCCTTCACGGCGTGCGGCACAAAGGCTTGGCCTGAGTTACGAAGGAATCTTTCGTCAAGCCACGGTTGTTAAAGGTCGAAACCGCGACACCGCCTGGTTTGCCGCAATAGACAGCGAATGGCCCGCGTTAAAAGAGGCGTTCGGTGCTTGGCTATCACCCTCTAACTTCGACGCAAATGGGAAACAAAAAGAAAGCCTGCGCAATTTAACGCGTCTGGTCCTTGCGCAGTCAGATCCAATGCAAGATCGTTAAAAAATGCGAACTTCGCGAATTTTCTGATCAATGATCAATCCCAAATCCTCAATCGGTTCATTTTGCGCGGCACGTTCAAGGTGCGCGTCCCCAACACTTTTGGCGACTCCGGTCAAAAACTGACGTAAGTAGTCGCACATTGGTTTATTCGGATCATGTTCGATCAGGGATTTAGCATGATACAGATCATCCCGCAGCGCGGTTGGATCGGGATGCACCATATCGTTTGAAACCAATCGCAAACCAAATGGTTCTGAGGGGGGAAACAAATCAAGCAAGGTTTGTTGAAATGCGGCCAGGCTTTCGTAAGGTTTCGAAATGAACACATCCGCACCGGATTTCAATGTCGCAGAATGATGTAATTCATCCCCGCTGGTTCCGATCAATGCAGGAACGCGTGGCCGTGCAGACGACAATTCACGTATTAAGTCCAACCCAGAACCATCAGGCAAACCAACATCAACAATAATCGCAGACGGCATATACACCCGCAAATGACGTTTCGCTGATTGAATACTATCCGCGCGACGCAATCGCGCCCCACTGCGCAACGCCATAAATCGCATTGCCTCGCACGAATATCGACTGTCTTCTACGATCAATATCGTCAAACCCAATAAGGGCCGATTTGGTGTTGGTTTCGGCATCAGGTTTAAGGGGTCTAGATCGTTCTCCATCATCACCTCCTATCGATTCTTAACCATGTTGCGTTCGGAAGGCTAATTAAGAGTTAACAAATTTAGCTGCGCGGAACTGTCCCCTTTGAAATTATCCGAAAAATCGGCATATAGGCGAAAACGAAAGAGGTTTCCAAATGATCGGAAGATTGAACCATGTGGCGATTGCCGTTCCTGATTTAGAAGCGGCCGCAGATCAATATCGCAGCGCGTTGGGCGCGAACGTGGGCGCACCACAGGACGAACCAGATCATGGTGTAACAGTCATTTTTATTGAACTGCCAAACACAAAAATTGAACTTTTGTACCCACTTGGCGAAAACAGCCCTATCCAAAGTTTCTTGGATAAAAACCCATCAGGCGGAATTCACCATGTCTGCTATGAGGTTGATGATATCCTAGCCGCGCGTGATCATCTGAAATCCACAGGCGCACGTGTATTGGGAACAGGCGAACCAAAGATAGGTGCACATGGAAAACCAGTATTGTTTCTGCACCCAAAGGACTTTAACGGCACGCTTATCGAACTAGAACAGGTTTAAGATCGGGGTATCGTTATGGGAATCACATCTGCATTAGTGTTGTTTGCTGTCATTTGGTTCATGACATTTCTAATCGTGATTCCATTTAATATCGAAACCCAAGGTGATCTGGGCGACGTTGTCGAAGGCACCCAAGCAGGCGCACCAGAAAATCACCACCTGCGTAAAAAGGCATGGATCACAACGGGTATTTCCGCTGTGATCTGGGCAATTGT
>CAXACF010000481.1:0-2046 GCA_963967125.1 uncultured Rhodobacterales bacterium
GTCGATAATGATGACGGTAACCCGAACGAAGAAACGGGCAATAACGACAGCATCGAAGCGGGTGATGGCGATGACCGCATCAACGGTGGTGACGGGAACGACACGATCTATGGCCAAGACGACGAAGATACCCTAGAGGGCGGCGTTGGGAACGACGTGCTTGATGGTGGTATAGATGACGACAGGGTCATCGGCGGCACAGGTGACGACGTCATGACAGGTGGGGAGGGGGACGACGTCTTCTTTCTTGACCTGGCGGGGGATGACACAATCACCGACTTTGGTGCTGGCATCAGCGGCAACGTCAAAGATGATGATCAAACCAACAACGACTTCATCGATCTCAGCGGCAGCTATGATCGTTTGAAAGACTTGCGTGATGACTTCAACGACGATGGCATCCTGAACCATTCCAACAGTACCGCGAATGGTGGCACGGTTGATTACACTGGCCTTGCTGCGATTACGGGTGGTTTGACACTAACGGGCGCAGCCGCATCTGGACTGACATGGGACAGCACAAATGTGATGTGCTTCACCGCGGGAACTTTGATCCGAACTGCAGAAGGCTTGGTTCCGGCAGAAGAGCTTACCCAAGGCATGTTGGTTTGGACCAAGGATGACGGATACCAACCAGTCCGCTGGATCGGGTCGCGCCAAATGTCAAAAACCGATTTGGAAGCACATACAAATATACGCCCAATTCGGATCAAGGCAGGTGCGCTTGGGAAAATGTGCCGGAACGTGATCTAACGGTTTCGCCTCAGCACCGAATTCTTGTGAATTCAAAGCTGGCACGTCGTTTACACGGCGAGGATGAGGTTTTGGTCGCTGCCAAGCATCTTCTTCAAGTCGAGGGAATCGATGTTGTGCAGGACGCAGACAGCGTGACCTATGTTCACTTCCTCTTTGATCGCCACCAGATTGTGGAATCAGAAGGGGCAGAGACGGAATCACTGTTCACAGGTCCAGAAGCACTGAAAACAGTTGATTCTGCAGCGCGGGTCGAAATTTTGCGCCTGTTCCCAGAGCTGGCGAGCATAAATTACGATTGTTTGCCCGAACCTGTGCGCCCAATCCTATCGGGACGCCAGGGGCGCAAGCTTGCAAATCGCCACGCGCACAACAAAAAGTATTTGGCGCAGTAATGTTTCGCGCAAATAAACAAGGGGCCGTCCATTTGGGCGGCCCTTTTCTGTGGATAACTCCTATATTTTGTGGATAAAATTCACATACCTACTAAAGCCCAATAGGGTCCCCAAATTTCTTTTTAGAAAAAGTGATTTTTTTGTATTTTAGGGGTTGCGGGTGTTGTTGGTTGAGTTTAGAAGCCCCTCTACCGGCGCTGCTGAGGCGCTGGGGTCGGGAACGGCGGCGGGAATTGCCAAGGTTTTCGGGACATAATCAGAGAGCATCGAGCGGTTGCGTCGGAAGTTGATTTGGGACGCGGTCGTTTGGTTTTGTCTGGTGACGTTATTTGACAATATGGAACACTGAAGAGATATGTGGGCAGTTTGGTTCAGATCGATGGATCAACTTTGCACATATCGCGCTACTAGAGAGAGATCTCGATGATGTAGTGTCAGCTTCACTGTTTGTCGGCTTTCGGTAACTTTGGTTACTGATGCAACAAACAGTTTTGATCGGTTTGAACAGCCGATCAAGTGATGTGCAGAGGTTCGAACGTCAAGGATAAGCTGGTAACAGCTTTTCAACTTGAGAGTTTGATCCTGGCTCAGAACGAACGCTGGCGGCAGGCCTAACACATGCAAGTCGAGCGCGCCTTCGGGTGAGCGGCGGACGGGTTAGTAACGCGTGGGAACGTGCCCTTCTCTACGGAATAGCCTCTGGAAACGGAGAGTAATACCGTATACGCCCTTTGGGGGAAAGATTTATCGGAGAAGGATCGGCCCGCGTTAGATTAGGTAGTTGGTGGGGTAACGGCCTACCAAGCCTACGATCTATAGCTGGTTTTAGAGGATGATCAGCAACACTGGGACTGAGACACGGCCCAGACTCCTACGGGAGGCAGCAGTGGGGAATCTT
>CAXACF010000482.1:0-2030 GCA_963967125.1 uncultured Rhodobacterales bacterium
TAGATTTGCGCGCCCGTTCGGTTGCAGATTTCAACTGACCGCAGGCGGCCATGATGTCTTCGCCACGTGGGGTGCGGATGGGGCTTGCGTAGCCTGCCTTGTAAATAATATCGGCGAAAGCTTCGATACGTGACCAATCAGAGCGTTCATAAGGCGAGCCTGGCCACTCATTAAAGGGGATCAAGTTGATCTTAGCGGGAATGCCCTTGATCAGTTTGACCAATCGGCGTGCATCTGCATCCGTATCATTCACATCCTTTAGCATCACATATTCAAACGTAATCCGTTCGGAATTAGAAACCTTTGGGTAGGTGCGCAGCGCATCCAGCAATTCTGCAATGTTCCACTTTTTATTGATGGGGACGAGTTTATCGCGCACCTCATCCGTTGTGGCGTGAAAGGAAATGGCAAGCTGGCATCCGATTTCCTGCGCTGTTTTTGCAATTTCGGGAACGACACCAGATGTGGAAAGGGTGATGCGACGACGGGACAGGGAAATCCCCTCGGGGTCCATTGCGATTTTCATCGCATCCCTCACATTGTCAAAATTATATAGCGGTTCGCCCATGCCCATCAGAACGATATTTGACAATAGCCGTGTTTCGTTTTTGGGCGCACCGGGTTCGGGCCATTCGCCCAAATCATCCCGCGCAACCAACACCTGACCGATGATTTCTGCAGTTGTCAGGTTACGCACCAATTTCTGGGTGCCCGTATGACAAAAAGAACAGGTCAACGTGCAGCCCACCTGTGAGCTGATGCACAATGTGCCGCGGTCCTCTTCCGGGATATAAACGGTTTCAACCTCGTGCCCGCCTGCGATCCGCATCAGGTATTTGCGCGTGCCATCCAGCGAGACTTGTTTTGAAACAACTTCCGGCACCTCGATTACAAAGTGTTCTGCCAATTCGGCGCGATAGGTTTTCGCAAGATTGCTCATCACGGCGAAATCACGAACACCTTTTTCGTAAATCCATT
This sequence comes from uncultured Rhodobacterales bacterium, assembly GCA_963967125.1. GTDB lineage: Bacteria > Pseudomonadota > Alphaproteobacteria > Rhodobacterales > Rhodobacteraceae > HIMB11. The sequence goes on from CAXACF010000482.1 coordinate 979, forward strand.
GCCAAATTTGGCCCACACGCATTTTAGCCTGTTTTTCAGGTGTTCCATGTTCGATCAAAACATCGCGCATTTGGGCACGGGTCAGGCCCACCAAATTCATGGGACCATCGGGCAATTTGCGTGGGATCGTCAAAACGTCCTGTGTGATCGGCGCGGACACAGTCATGATATACCTGTTTATTAAAGAAGTCGGGCGAACCCATACAGGATTCGCCCGGAATTAGCAAAAAGATTAGTATGTGTGTTATTTACAGCGCTTATCGGCATCCTCAACCGCGGCCGTGAACCCAAGTAGGGAAAAGGTGTCTTCGGTCCGCGTCCCGCGGGACGAACGTGCGGTCAACTTGGCCTTGGCCCCCTTTCTCATAGCGGCGATGATTTTTGCATCTTCCCCTTGGTTCGCCCAGGCCCATTCATCCTTGGTGTAAAGGGCGAATTTTTTACCATCGATTGTCATATCCACAGTTGAATCAGGCGCAAAGGGATAGCCCCCTGTGAACACGATTTGACCGTTCACCTTGGCCTTTGGATCATAAACAACCATCAGCGCGATATCACCACGGCGCACGGCAACGACGCGACCGTTGCGGGTGTTTACGGTTTCTTTGGGGATCGAAACGGCCCAGCATTGTTTTGGGTTTGTTTCGGCAAATACATCCCAATCTACACTTTCATCAACCTTGGCAGTGCTGTTTTCCTGTGCGCTGACAGATGCGCCAAACATCAATGATATTGGTAAAACGAGGCTAAGGATCCATTTTGTTTTCATTTTTTCCCTCCGCCCGTGGTGGGCCTGCTATCTTTTCTTATTTGACGCCTTAACATGCATGAAATAATGCGCAAGGACACCTTGAACTCGACAGTGGCAACTTAGCGCGAGTTTTGACTTTTATGGAAGCCCCTTTGGCATAAAATTGCCAGTGAAAACGGAGAAACGTGATGCCTATGCCCCATCCTATGTGCGAAGCTTGGCGCGGGCCTGTCTTGGAAAATGTGCATTTGGGTCATGCTGTCATATGTGATGCAGGTGGCGATATTGTGCAGGCTTGGGG
>CAXACF010000483.1:0-2030 GCA_963967125.1 uncultured Rhodobacterales bacterium
ACATGGATGGAACAGGCCTCATGAATGCTGGCTAAACTGTCAATTCGACACGTGAAGAACACAAAGTCATTGTCACCCTGGAAATGGTCGTCGGAAAAATCTTCGAACAACGCGAGCCTAGTTCGTCGTCCAGTTAAAGCATAAAGATAGGCCTATTGGCGCAGTTGTACGTTGTCATTCACTACGTCGGTTTGCTCTTGAACACCTACATACCTGTGTATGTCACCCTAGGGGGTTTGGGTGTGACTGTAGTTCGCTTTTAAATGTAATAATTTTCCGTCAAATGTTTTAGTGCTGTATTCTTGGCTAACGATATCACCGTTCGTCAATTCAGGTGTATATTTTGTACGCGCGCTTCGAATACGTTCCACCCCCTCTGGGTCCCATGTGCGGAAATCCAAAACATCGTGGCCAATCATTTCATCGGCAGTTGCATTAAACATGTCGCGAGCAAAGGCCTCGGATATCTCAATGAGTTTGTAATCTTGGTCCTGCACTAAAAAATAATGGGGGCCATTCCGAACAAAGGTATTAAGAAGTTCGCTCTGCTGCTGTGTTTGAAAAACCAATGTGTTCATCTTGACCTGTGACAGCGTACGTAACGTGATCAGCATAATGGTTATCAACGACAGCGCAGGGATTACAAAATATGCGGTGATATCCGTATGTTGCCAAAGTGCGTATTGCAATAGGATTGAGGTGGTGGCGATTAATTGCAGTCCGCCAATCAGGACTGCGTGAGGAAAAATTATTCCAATCGCGCAAAATATTGCGAAGGTTATTTCAATCTGTCGAGCAGAGTTGCCAAGATCCGTCAGAGCAAGAACAAGGTTCAAAAGTAAAGCGGCAGAGACATAAAGCGTGACATAACGCCGAACAGGCCGCAGCCGCGGTTCCAACCACACATCACCTGTCATGTATATCGCTATTCCAATCCCAAACGGCATAAACGCGATAATCCCGATTGTGTAGTCCCGCAGGTCACCCAGCAAAGCTGGATCGTGCCAACGAAAATCGCCCGTGATAAAACTGGCCGATGCAAGGAACACAATCGTCCCGACGGGCAAAGACATTAACGCAATTGGAAATCGCCGAGTTAAAATTTTTGAGATATCCAGTTCATCGACATATCCGTCTGGTCCATGTTTTACCCGCGTCAGGGATTTGCCAACAAACGTCACGAATGCCGCCAAATTATTTCAAAAATGGCCAGTCGGCTGACCATCAAGAACTCTGCCATTAGATCATTTGTGTTTGCCAAGGCGAGGTGCGCCACAAAATCTATATGGCCAAGATGTGTAGCAATTGTTCCTAGGAAAAACAGAAAACTAAGTCTTGGCCAAAATCGATAGGCTGTCACGCCAAACACGACTGTCAACATCCCAACACATAAAACTGCAGTGTGGATTACATCCCCTAAGTCGTTATTATGCGTGTGCGAAAGCAAACCGAAGGCTGTGAAAATTATCAACAAACGCCAACCTGTGATCCAATAAATCACGGCGCTGCGGTCATTGGGGGTAGTAGTCTTGCGTTCCAATGCCACTTCGTAACACTTCGCTTGTTGGATGCTACATCAATTTGACAGTTTTTGAAAGGGAATTTTGCGACCCGCATTCGCGCGAAAAGTGTTATCTTTAACAATTTTGTTAGTGACTGCATCGTTTTGCGTCGATGCCAGTAATCGATCTATCAAAAATTCCTTCCCTAATAACCAGTGACCCGTTAATCAGCGCGCATGGATTTATTCGCCCTATATCAAAGTCGCATCGACGCGGGTACGTTGCGTGACGATCCCGCGCAACGTGCAATGCTCCCTGAGTTTGAGCGGATTAGGGCCGCGCTTGCCCAGCCCGTCAAAAAGGGTTTTTTCCGCAAGACGCCTGCGCCACCCAAGGGTGTGTATTTATGGGGCGGAGTCGGAAGCGGTAAATCCATGATTATGGACTTGTTTGTCGAAAGCTTGGTCGTTCCTGTTAGGCGGGTTCATTTCCACGCCTTTATGCAGGAAATACAAAATGCCCTGCATG
>CAXACF010000484.1:0-2029 GCA_963967125.1 uncultured Rhodobacterales bacterium
ATTTGGATCAGCCCGTTTTTCATGTCTCCTCAGCGGGACTTTGGGTATGATATTTCAAACTATTGCGACATAAATCCTGAATACGGGACGCTTGCAGATTTTGATGAAATGATCGCAAAAATTCATGACCTAGGCATGAAATTGATGATCGACATCGTTCCAGCACACTGTTCGGATTTACACCCTTGGTTTGAAGAAAGCCGCCAATCGCGTGATAATCCAAAAGCGGATTGGTTCCATTGGGTCGACCCAAATCCTGACGGTACAGTTCCGAACAACTGGCTTTCGTTCTTTGGTGGCCAAGCATGGAGTTGGGAGCCGCGCCGTCAACAGTACTATCTGCACAACTTTTTATCCGAGCAGCCGAACTTGAACCACGCGAATCCAGAGGTGCGTGAGGCGTTGAATCAGGTTGCACGGTTTTGGTTTGATCGGGGTGTCGATGGCTTCCGTTTGGATGCGGTCCATACAATCAATGGCGATCAGGCACCTTATTTGGATAATACTGCAAATCCAGATTTTGTTCCTGGTGACCTACCACAACAACAACAACCATTTTTCCGTCAATTGCACGATGTTGCGCAGCTAAATCAGCCCACAATTCAAACATTCAGCGAAAATTATCGAAAAATCGCAGATGAATACGATGGCGATCGGTTTTTGATGGGTGAAGTGGACGGCGACAAAGGCCGCGCCATGGAGGTCAGCAAAACCTTTACCGATAAGGGTCGATTACACGCAACCTATAACTTTGATCTATTGGCATGGGGTGGGTTGAGTGTTGATGGCCTGCGCGATGCAATCAACAATGCGGTTGAAGTGTTTAATGGCTCTGGTCGCTTATGTTTTGCCTTTTCAAACCACGACGTTCCACGCTCGGCAACACGTCAACTTGCTGCACTGGGTCTTGGTCCTGACCAAAGCGATGCAATGCAATTGTTACTGCTAAAACTGGAAACCTGTTTGATCGGTTCAAGTTGTGTTTATCAGGGCGAAGAACTTGGCCTTGAGGACGTTACAGATATCCCTGTCGAGCAAATGCAAGACCCCTGGGGCGTAAAATTCGCACCAGCGTTCCTGGGACGCGACACGTGCCGCACGCCGATGGTTTGGGAAAAATCCAATCAACACGGTGGGTTTTCCACAGCAGATGCGACATGGCTGCCTGTTTCCAGTCAACATTTGAAGCGCGCTGGATTGGACATGGCCCAAACAGATGGATCCATCTATCAACAATTTGCGCAATTCTTGGCTTGGCGCAAAAATCAGCCTGCGATCATGAATGCCAATACGATGAGCGCCGTAAGTGGTGATGCGCACACATTGGTATTTGATCGTATCAGTGATGCGCAAACTCTGCGCTGCACCTTTGATTTTGACACACTAACTGCATCCTTTGAGGAGATTTAATTTGGCACAGGTAGAACTTAGAAATGTTGAGAAGACATTCGGCAAAACCCGAGTCATACGCGACGTTGACCTGTCTATCGACAAGGGTGAGTTTGTTGTTTTTGTGGGACCATCTGGATGCGGTAAATCAACCCTACTGCGCCTGATCGCGGGATTAGAAAGCCTGACAAGCGGTGAAATCATCATCGCCGACCGTCCAGTGATGGATCTTCCACCCTCTGAGCGTGGAATTGCGATGGTTTTCCAATCCTATGCGCTATACCCACACATGAGCGTTTTTCACAACATGGCCTTTTCGCTAAGCTTGCAAGGCGTTGCCAAGGCCGAAATTCAAGAGCGCGTAGAAGCAGCAGCCAAAATTTTGCAAATGGAACATCTATTGGATCGCCGTCCTGCTGCGCTTTCAGGTGGTCAGCGTCAACGTGTTGCAATCGGACGTGCGATTGTGCGCAATCCAGATGTGTTTTTATTCGATGAACCGCTGTCAAACCTTGACGCCGCGCTGCGCCATGACACGCGTGTTGAAATTGCAAAATTGCACAAACAACTGGGTGCAACCACGATCTATGTGACCCACGACCAAGTCGAAGCTATGACGCTTGCAGATAAAATCGTGGTT
>CAXACF010000485.1:0-2026 GCA_963967125.1 uncultured Rhodobacterales bacterium
GCCATCAGGCCATCAGCGGCGTCCAATCCCAACAGATAGCTGGGGTTTAACGCCTGCATCGCTGCCAAAAATAGTCCATAGATCGCAACAGGCACCAATGCCGCACGCACCACCCAAGGCAGCGTTGCACGCAGCGCGTTTGATCCTGTGGCAAATGCGCGGGACACACGCCCCGACACGCCGCCCATAATAGGTAGGAAAATCAACGCAACCACCAAAGATGCGCTAAGAACAAAGATCAGCGTCACAGGCAGCATGCCCATGAATTGCCCTGGAACACCCGGCCAAAATAGCATGGGCAAAAACGCACATAGGGTTGTGGCGGTTGAACTGACGATGGGCCAAAACATGCGCTTGGCCGCTTCGACATAGGCGCTCATCGGGCCGCTGCCCTCTTGGATGCGTTTGTCGGCGTATTCCACCACAACAATCGCCCCATCCACCAACATCCCCACCGCAAGGATCAGGCCGAACATCACGATGTTTGAAATGGTAATCCCCATCACGCCCAATAGGACGAAACACAGCAAGAATGACGTTGGGATGGAAAAACCCACCAGCAAAGCCGCCCGCGTTCCAAGGGATGTTAAAACAACGATCATCACCAATGCGATCGCGGTTAAAACCGATCCTTCCAATTGGCTGACCATGGAATCAACAACGCGGCTTTGGTCGTTTGATGTGCCCATATGAACGGCGGCACGCAAATCTTGGGGCCATGCCTCGACCTCTGCTTCAACCATTTCACGCACAGCTGTGGCCGTGTCGATTAGGTTGAAACCTTTGCGTTTCACGACCTGCAGCGCCACGGTTGTTTCGCCGTTAAAACGCGCGGTCCCTTCGCGATCTTCAAAGGTCAGTTTGATTTCCGCCAAATCGCCCAGTGTGATCACGCGGTCCCCTTTTGTTTTGACGGGCAGGTCATAAATATCCTGCACCTCATCAAAGCTCGATGGGATTTTCACAGCAAATGTGCCCTGTGCGCTGTCCACTTCGCCCGCGGCGATCAATTGGTTGTTGTTACGCACAACATTGATCAATTCGCCTGCGGTGACGTTATAGCTTTCAAGGCGCAAGGGGTCGATTGTGACCTCGACCATTTCATCGCGCTGGCCTGAAATCGCGGCTTCCAGAACCGCATCCATGCCTTCGATCTTTTCCTGTAAATCCTTGGCGATCTTGGTCATCGTGCGTTCGGGCACTTGGCCCGTTAGGTTCACAATGATGATTGGGAACTCGGAAAAGTTAATTTCGTTGATCGAATATTTTTCGGCGCCCGATGGGAAATTCGCTTCGGCCGCATTCATGGCGTCGCGCACGTCTGCCATGGTTTTGGTTTTGTCCCAGCCAAATTCAAATTCCAACGCCACGCCCGCATAGTTTTCCGATGCAGTGGCGGTCATTTTCTTTAGGCCGTCAATGTCGCCCAATTCCGTTTCCATTGGGCGCACCAAAAGCGTTTCACTGTCCCCTGCGGAAATACCGGGGAAGGGCACGGAAATGAACAATGCGGGTATTTCGATGTCGGGCTCACCCTCTTTGGGAAGGCCCGTGTAACTAAATATTCCAGCAGACAGCGAAACAATAATCAGCGCAATAATCATGCGCGCGCGTTCTGATGCCCAATCGACTAATCCTGTCATTGACCCAACTCCCGATAGGTTGGATCAACGACGATCCCGTCGATCACATATTCCTGACCGACGACGATGATGCTGACCTCTGGGTCCAATCCCGATACCCATACCCCATTTGGGGTGTCGCGCAGCAGGCTGATTTCCACAAACTTCGTCGAATTATCCGCAATGATCGTACGCAAACCCAATGCGCCCGAATCGTTCAGCGTAAGCGAGGATTGCGGGATCAAATGTGCGGCTTTGCCGTCTGATGCAATCAGGATATCGGCGGTTTGCACATCCGCGATGGTCATATCGGGGTTTGGAATTTCCAATTCAACACGGAACGTGCGTGTCAATTTATCCGCCGACCGCGATCGGAAGGTTACGTTGCCTGCGACTTCTGTCAC
>CAXACF010000486.1:0-2025 GCA_963967125.1 uncultured Rhodobacterales bacterium
TGTGTCGGACGCGTCCTGCCTGCCCTTGAAAATCCATACGAACGATAAACCATTAAACGGGCGTGACACGATCACGCCCACCTTAAACCAATAGGAGAGCCCCATGGCAAAAGCCTTCGCATCGCAAAGCGATATGAGTGAAAAGAAAATCAGCTTTACCGAAATCGGCGAAGGTCTTTACGCCTTTACCGCTGAAGGCGACCCAAACTCTGGCGTGATCATTGGCGATGATAGCGTCATGATCATAGAGGCACAGGCGACACCCCGCCTTGCCAATAAGGTGATTGAGTGCGTCCGCAGTGTCACAGACAAACCAATTTCACACGTTGTTCTAACCCATTATCACGCAGTTCGCGTTTTGGGCGCATCCGCATTTAATGCAGATCAGATCATCATGTCAGATATGGCGCGGGCCATGGTTGTGGAACGCGGGCAAGAAGATTGGGACAGTGAATTCCAACGCTTCCCACGTCTGTTTGAAGGACACGAAAGCATTCCGGGACTGACATGGCCGACGACCACGTTTGATGGATCAATGTCTGTCTATCTAGGGAACCGTCGCGTTGATTTAATGCATTTGGGACGTGCGCATACAGCGGGCGATATCGTCATCAACGTGCCTGATCAAAACGTGATGTTCACAGGTGACATCGTTGAATACCATTCAGCCTGCTATTGTGGCGATGGCCATTTCGCAGATTGGGGCGACACGCTAGACAATATCAAATCATTTGAAGTTGACGCAATCGCACCGGGTCGCGGGGACGCGTTGGTTGGACAGGATATGGTAAACCGCGCAATCGAAAGCACACGTGATTTTGTCGAAAGCACCTATCGCCCTGTTGCCAAGGTCGCAGCGCGAAATGGATCACTGAAAGAGGCATGGGATGCCTGCCGCGCGGAATGTGATCCGAAATTCTCAGACTATGCAATTTACGAACATTGTTTACCGTTTAACGTAGCGCGCGCCTACGACGAAGCGCGCGGAATTGATACGCCCCGCATTTGGACGGCACAACGTGATTTGGACATGTGGGAGGCCCTTCAAAGCTAGGGGAGGCAAAAGATGAACAAAATCTTTGATACGCCACTATATCCGTATTACCAATCTGTCGATCAGACGGCGTCTTCACCTACGCGACATAGCGTTGTGGTGATTGGCGCGGGTCCCGTTGGATTGGGCATGGCAATCGATTTGGCCCAACATGGAATTGATGTTGTTGTGTTGGATGACAACGACAAAGTCAGCTTTGGCAGTCGCGCAATTTGTTTTGCAAAACGCACCCTGGAAATTGCGGATCGTTTGGGATTTGGCGACAAATTGGTCGAAAAAGGGGTTCAATGGAACCTTGGCAAAGTATTCTTTGATGAACGCAAGGTTTATGAATTTAACCTGTTGGCCGAAGACGGGCACGCCCGCCCCGCGTTCATCAACCTGCAACAGTATTATTTTGAGCAATACCTTGTTGAACGCGTCCAAGAGATCAATTCGAAAACTCCAAAGATTGATATTCGCGGCAAGAACCGTGTGAGCGCGATCAAGGATCATGGCGCCTATTCGGCCCTTACGGTCACGACACCCGACGGCGAATATACGATCCATGCAGATTGGGTCATCGCCTGTGATGGCGCAGGGAGTCCCACGCGCTCGATGATGGGGCTTGATTTTGTTGGCCGCGTATTCGAGGACAACTTCCTAATCGCGGATGTCACAATGGAAGCGGATTTTCCGACCGAGCGTTGGTTTTGGTTTGATCCGCCATTCAATCGCGGACAATCTGCATTGTTACACAAACAGCCCGACGGTGTGTGGCGGATCGACCTACAATTGGGATGGGATGTCGATAAAGAAGCCGAAAAACAACCCGACCGCGTCATTCCACGCCTAAAGGCGATGTTGGGTGACGATGTGAAATTTGAGCTGGAATGGGTCAGTATTTACACGTTCCAATGCCGTCGAATGGAAAAATTCCGCCATGGCAATGTGATCTTTGCAGGCGATAGCGCGCATCAGGTGTCCCCATT
>CAXACF010000487.1:0-2018 GCA_963967125.1 uncultured Rhodobacterales bacterium
GTTATCAAAACCGACCAAGCGGCCAATGATTGCCCCAAAATCACAAGGTCGGGCGCGATTGATCCTGCAACCATCATCCAAACGCCTAAGATCAGGATGATCACAACCGCATTGATCAGCATTCTACGCGTCATCCTATGTTGCCCCTGTCGATCCAAAACCACCCGTGCCCCGATCCGTTTCATCAAGTGCATCTACAATCGCAAAGGTCGCCTGAACCACAGGTGCGACAACCATTTGTGCGATCCGCATTCCATGGGTCACGCGGAACACATCTGCACCCCCATTCCAAAGGATCACGCCCAAATCACCACGGTAATCGCTGTCGATGGTCCCAATCGCATTGGCCAATGTAATCCCGTGTTTTAGTGCCAGACCGGAACGCGCACGGACCTGTACCTCATATCCCATCGGGATTTCCAAACGCAGTCCTGTCGGGACCAGGGCACGCCCGCCTGGGGATATTTCGATACCAGCGTCGCGATGATCATTGGGCAGATTGGCCCGCAAATCTGCGCCAGCCGCTCCAACTGTTTCATAAGTCGGAAGCCCAAGATCGCGATCCGCAGTATCGGACCAAGAAACATTTATTTTGACCATTTATGATGTCCCCAAAATCTGATCCGTGATCCGGTCGGCCAATTTTGCGGCGACGTCACCCTTGCTTAGGCGCGGCCACTGATCCGCACCCTGTTCTGTCACCAAAATCACCTGATTTTCGCTGCCACCCATGATGCCAGTTTCGGGCGACACATCATTCGCAACGATCCAATCACATCCCTTACGCGCGCGTTTGGCGGTGGCGTTTTCAATGACATCATCCGTTTCCGCCGCAAACCCGATCACAAGGGGTGGACGCGTGTCTGTTTCAAGCTGTGCAACATGCGCAAGGATGTCTGGATTTTCAGACAGCGACAATTCGGGCAACGCCCCATTTTGTTTTTTGATTTTCGATCCAGATGAATTTTCAACGCGCCAATCCGCGACAGCTGCCGCGAATATCGCGCAGGTCACATCTAAGTTTTCCTTCACCGCATCAAACATGTCCTGCGCGCTTTCCACATTAATTACGGTGACGCCATTGGGGGGTGGCACATCAGCGGGACCTGTTACAAACCGCACATCCGCACCCAAATCCCGTAATGCGGTAGCAATCGCAGTTCCCTGAGCACCAGAGGAGCGATTTGCGATATAGCGAACGGGATCAATCGGCTCGTGCGTTGGACCAGATGTCACCAAAACCTTGTGACCAACAAGTGGACGCGGCGCAAAATGTGCGACAATGGCGTCAATTATTTCCAATGGCTCTGACATGCGACCAGGCCCATATTCGCCACAAGCCATGTCACCAGGGTTTGGGCCAACGATATGAACGCCATCCGCAACCAGTTGCGCCAAATTACGCTGTGTCGCAGGGTGATCCCACATCCGCACATTCATGGCAGGGGCGATCAGAACAGGCGTATCCGTGGCCAACAACAAAGTTGAGGCCAAATCATTCGCCAGCCCATTCGCCATTTTTGCCATCAAATCCGCACTGGCAGGGGCAACGACAACCAGATCCGCGCTACGCGACAGTTGGATGTGGCCCATGTCCGATTCAGCCGTTAGATCAAATAGATCCTGATACACTTGCACACCCGCAAGGGCAGACACCGAAAGCGGGGTTACAAATTCGGATGCTGCCTGTGTCATTACAGGGGTCACCGACGCACCGCGTTCACGCATTCGTCGTATCAGATCAAGCGATTTATATGCAGCAATCCCGCCTGAAATGATCAAAAGGATGTTTTTACCCGCAAGCATATTCGCCACCTCGTGTTCCTATGCTTGCGACACTATTTTGTTTCGCCACCCTTCTGCAAGGGCAGATCGACCAATGCCTTATAGGTAATGTGCAACCTCTGCCATGTTATTTTGCAGATGCTTGCGCAACTTTTGAAATGCCGCCGCTTCGATTTGGCGAATCCGCTCTTTTGACAGGTTGAGCTCTTTACCAAGGCTTTCAAGCGTGCGCG
>CAXACF010000488.1:0-2014 GCA_963967125.1 uncultured Rhodobacterales bacterium
GGATCAGCTTTATGAAGAAATAGACCTGAATACGTGCTGGGCTGTTCCAGCTAACTTCTTTGAACCGCCAGCTGTCCGACGCGATTTCCCAACCGTACCAAAACATGGCAATCATGCCAGGGAAGAAGAAGAGGATATATAGCAAAAAGTCCACGCGCGCCTGCCAGCGTACCGAAAACAGACGATAAAGCACATCACCGCGCACATGCGCATCCTGAGCCAAGGTATATGCGCCCGCCATCAAAAACAGCGCGCCATACATCTGTACCATCATATCAAATGCCCAAACCGTTGGGCTATTTAATACATAGCGAACAAACACCTCATAAGACACCGAAAGCGTCAGAATGAGAATGCACCAACCAAAAGCCTTACCAACCCATTGGCTGAGACTTTCAATAGAATGAATCCAGTTTAACAATGCCCTCTCCTTTGGCATGCGGGTAGACGAAACGGCGATCGAAATTTTCGACCGCCGCTTTGTTCATTTATGTTAGGATTAACCGAAGTAGTGTCCGTATGCCATTTTATAATCTGGCTGGTTCAGGTTTAGATAACCCATAACACGTTTTGCATAGGCTTTCTGGCTATCGACCACTTTCGCAAAGAATTCATCCTCTGCTGAAATACGATCAACAACGATATCCCATGCTTTCAACTGTTCTGCCATCACGCTGTCAGGTGTACGATAAACGTTTACGCCCTGTTCGTTGCGCAATGTGTCCAAGTCGTTCGCATAGCGGTTTGTGTTGTGCCAGTAGAAGTTTGAGTTTTCAGCTTCTGATGCGTACTTCAGAATTGCTTTCTGCTCATCCGCTAGGGCGTCGAACTTCTTCTTGTTGAATGTCACTTCGAAGAATTCTTGCGACTGGTGGAATGAACCCAAGTGATAATGCTTGGATACGTCCTGCATACCAAAGTCACGGTCTGATGTTGGGTTGTTAAATTCTGCCGCGTCAATCAAACCTGATTTCATCGCTGGCTGGATTTCGCCGCCAGGCAACTGCACAACTGACATGCCCATTTCCAACAGAACGTCTGCTGCCAGACCAACTGTACGGTATTTTAGACCCTTCATTTGTGATGAATCTTTGATCTCTTCTTTGAACCAACCCATTGGCTGCGCTGGCATCGCAGAGTTAAAGAATGACACAACGTTCAGACCCAATGACGTCATTAGCTCGTCAAACAGCTCTTGACCGCCACCGTAGTAGATCCAGCCCAAAACTTCTTGTGATGACCAGCCAAAGCATGGACCAGTACCAAACAATGACGCTGCTTTTGATTTTGAATACCAATATGCAGGAACATAGTGTGCCGCATCCAGAACGCCGCGGTGAACCGCGTCTTGCATCTGACTTGTTTTTACGACTGAGTTAACAGGTAGTAGTTCGATGGTAAGTGAACCACCTGACATCTCGTTCACGCGCTTTACGTATGAATTCGCGTTCTCAAGAAAGATACCGCCGCCCCATGCAGCCTGCATTTTAAGCGTGGTGCCGTGGCCGCCTGCGATTGCTGGCGCTGCAAGAGTGCTTGCACCAACGACTGCTGAGCCGCGCAAAAAGTTACGACGGTTTAGTGAATTAGTCATTATTTCCTCCCAATAATCTGCGCATCGCGCAATTACGAATGTATTCCACAACCCGAATAGGTCAACAGAATTCACATCATTGGTGAAATAAATTTACCAATTCGATAAAACCCGCGTAATTTTATGACGCGAATGAAAGCCATGAGCATTGTAAAAAGCGCCCGAATTAGGAAGCGAACGGCTCTAGATACATCTTGGTTGCAGTATCGTTGTTCAAGTCTACGTCACTCAACTTAATCTGCGATCCAGCAGATATATTTCGCTTTAATCGAACTCCATGTGCCAATCCAATTGGCAAAGCATTTTGCGCGACATCAAGAGGCAACGCCTGCCCCCAAACGGTATAACCCCCTTCACCGTCCAACACTTCACCTGCGGATAAATCGCGTTTTGCGATAGAGGCCACCGTTCCACGCATTT
>CAXACF010000489.1:0-2008 GCA_963967125.1 uncultured Rhodobacterales bacterium
GGTGCGTGCGTTGATCCAAACGAGCCAATGCATAATATCCCGCGCGATCCAAATAGGCATCATCCACATTCACACCCGTGGGATATTCGTTCAGATCGCCTGCATGTAAATCAACAACATAGGTCAGCATCGATCCACGGCGTTCTTCGGTATGAAAGGCCAACAATTCCGCAACCGAGCGCGAACTGGAAAACGGGAAAAACAGATATTCTGCGTTAAATCCTACATAAACCTACGCCCCCGCCATATGTGGCATTAGGGTATTGACCGTCCGTTCAACACAATCATCCGCGAATGTATCGACATAAACGGTGGTCACCTGTGTCAGGGTATCGTCGTCAACATCGGGAAGCGATTTGGCCAAAACAATGATTTGTTTGAACCCCAATTTAATGTGGTGGTCCAATGTTGTTTCAACTTCGACATCATCCTCAATAAACAACAGCGCGATCGGCCCTTTGGCCAAGCTGCGGCCTTCGCTTTTGATGAACGATGTTAAATTTGGATAATCCATGCTGCCTTGCATTCCCGTTCGACAGTCTCAGTTATGATGAATTCAGCATGCATTGCAAGTCACACAAGTTTTGTGTAGCACACGCGCAGCAAATTTGCCCTAAGGATCGCGCCATGTCAGAGCCAAAAAAGCTATACATTAAAACATACGGCTGTCAGATGAACGTTTATGACAGTGAACGCATGGTCGAGGCATTGGGCGGATCGGGATATGTGGAAACACAAACCCCCGATGATGCAGACATGATCCTGCTGAACACCTGTCACATCCGCGAAAAGGCCGCGGAAAAGGTTTATTCCGAATTGGGCCGTTATAAAACGCTGAAATCAGAAAAGCCTGATTTGAAAATTGGTGTTGCAGGATGTGTGGCGCAGGCCGAAGGCGAAGAGATTATGCGCCGCCAACCTATGGTGGATTTGGTTGTGGGCCCGCAAAGCTATCACCGCCTGCCCGAATTAGAGGCCAAAGCGGGCACAGGCAGCCGCGCGATTGATACGGATTTCCCAGAAGAGGATAAATTCGAACACCTAAAACGCCGCCCCAAGGCAAAACGCGCCCCTGCTGCGTTTCTGACCGTGCAAGAAGGCTGTGACAAATTCTGCGCCTTCTGCGTTGTGCCCTATACACGCGGCGCCGAGGTTTCGCGCCCTGCAGAGCGCGTTTTACAAGAAGCGCGCGATTTGGTCGAACGCGGCGTGCGCGAAATCACGCTATTGGGGCAAAACGTCAATGCCTATCACGGTGCGGGCGCGGATGGTTCGGAATGGACCTTGGCGCGATTGATCTGGGAATTGGATGCGATTGATGGATTGGAACGCATCCGGTTCACCACATCCCACCCCAATGACATGCAAGATGACCTGATTGAGGCGCATGGCACCTGCAAAAAGTTGATGCCCTATCTGCACCTGCCTGTTCAGTCGGGATCGGACAAAATCCTAAAACGTATGAACCGTAGCCATGATGCGCAAAGCTATCTTAAGCTGATCGAACGCATTCGCGCCGCGCGCCCCGACATCCTGATTTCTGGCGATTTCATCGTTGGTTTCCCCGAAGAAACAGATCAGGATTTCGAAGATACCATGAACCTGATCGGCGAGGTGCAGTATGGTCAGGCGTTTTCATTTAAATATTCCACCCGTCCAGGCACCCCCGCCGCAGAGCGTGATCAATTGCCAGAGGACGTGAAAACCGAACGCCTACATCGTTTGCAAGCATTGATCACAGAACAACAACGCGCCATTCAGGATTCAATGGTGGGCCGCGAAGTGTCGGTGTTGTTTGAACGCGCAGGGCGGTTTGAAGGACAGATGGTTGGGAAAACAGAATACCTTCACGCGGTACATGTGACGGATCCAACGCTCCAAATTGGGGACATCCGCCGTAAACTAACATTCCTGTAGTTTTAGATTCATTCTCAATCTTATGTTTTGTTAAAAACTCTTCTTTGATTTGTTTTAAATCTGAATTATGTTTGATTTCAATATCAAAATG
>CAXACF010000490.1:0-2001 GCA_963967125.1 uncultured Rhodobacterales bacterium
GTTTCTTACGGTATCGATCATGATTTGTACATTGTCTGGGTTTGCGTCTGGGGTGATGCCGTGACCTAGGTTGAAGATGTGTGGTCCGCCTTTGAGGGCGTTGACGATGCGTTTGGTTTCTTGGATCAGGTCATCGCCCCCTGTGACCATGTGCGCGGAGGCCAAGTTACCTTGGACGCAGCTGTCGGGTTGGACATTTTGGGCGACCCATTCGGCACTGACGCTGTTGTCGACGGCGATGCAGTCTGCACCCGTTGCTTTGGCAAATCCGATATACCCATCGCCCGCTTCGCGTGGGAAGGCAATCACGGGGATGCCAGGATGGCGTTGCTTTAGCGCTTGGGTGATTTTGGCCGCAGGTTTTAGGGCGTAGTTTACAAAGTCTTCCCCCTTGAGTGATCCCGCCCAGCTGTCAAAGAGCTTGACCACCTCTGCGCCTGCCTCGATCTGCTTGCTCAGGTATTCGATGGTGGCCTCTGTCAGGCGCTCTAAAATACCTTCAAATACAGCACGATTTTCCGCCTTTAGCGCATGTGCGGGCCCCTGATCTTTGGTGCCGCGTCCCGCGATCATATAGGTGGCCACAGTCCATGGCGCGCCTGCAAACCCGATCAGTGTGGTTTCGCGCGGCAATTCGCGCGATAGGATCCGCACGGTTTCGTAAATCGGGTTCAACGTTTCGTGGATATCTGCTGTGGCGCGCAAACCCGCCAATTCATCCGCGGTGGTTGTGGTGCTCATCCGTGGGCCTTCGCCTGTTTCAAACCATAAATCCACCCCAAGTGCCTGAGGCAACAACAAGATGTCCGCAAATAAGATCGCCGCATCAAATCCATAACGGCGGATCGGTTGCAACGTCACCTCGGCGGCCAGGTCACTGTTATAACACAGCGATAGGAAATCCCCCGCCTCAGCCCGTGTGGCACGGTATTCTGGCAAATAGCGACCCGCCTGTCGCATCATCCAAATGGGCGGGGTCTCTTGGCGTTCGCCAGCAAGGGCGCGTAGAATTGTTTTATCTTTACTCATGGGTCACCTATCGTTTCATCCTTCGTCATACGCCACGGCATTAAAGTCAAGCAATGTGTCTTGTGTTTTAGACGTTATAGACCTAAAACTTTGATATGTCTTTGAATTTACCTACCCCCACCACACCCCTTAAAATCGGCACTCGCGGATCCCCTCTGGCACTGGCGCAGGCCCATGAGACACGGGCGCGATTATCGCAGGCCTTTGATCTGGAAGAGAGCTGTTTTGAGATTATCGTGATCAAAACAACAGGGGATCGTGTCCTGGATCGCCCGTTGAAAGAGATCGGGGGAAAGGGGCTTTTCACCCGCGAGATCGAAGAAGATCTGCTGAGTGGGCGGATTGATATTGCGGTTCATTCGATGAAGGATATGCCCACAGAACAGCCTGCTGGGCTGATTTTGGACACCTATTTGCCGCGTGAAGATGTGCGTGATGCCTTTGTATCCTTAACAAAAAACAGCATGGACGCGTTAGAGGCGGGTCAAAAACTGGGATCGTCCAGTTTGCGCCGCAAGGCACAGTTGATGTTGGCGCGTCCTGATCTTGAGGTTGTGGAGTTTCGCGGCAATGTGCAGACGCGTTTGAAAAAGCTTGAGGATGGTGTGGCCGATGCAACGTTTTTGGCCGCCGCTGGTTTGAACCGACTGGGGCTGTCGCATATCGCCAAATCATTCTTGGATCCAGACGTCATGTTGCCCGCAGTGGCACAAGGAGCGATCGGGATCGAACGACGCAGTGACGACACACGAGTTGCTGAAATACTGTCAGCTATACATGACACTCCGACAGGTCATCGATTGGCGGCAGAACGGGCGTTTTTACGGGGCCTAGACGGATCCTGCGAAACCCCAATCGCGGGGCTTGCCGAACTCAATGGCTCAACCCTACGCCTGCGCGGCGAAGTCCTGCGCCCAGACGGAAGCGAAGCCATCAACGACGATCAATCATGCCCCATCGAAGACGCCGAAA
>CAXACF010000491.1:0-2001 GCA_963967125.1 uncultured Rhodobacterales bacterium
GAGACACCAGGGGCACTGGAGACACTGGGACACTTGGGACACTGGAGACACTAGGGGACTGGAGACACCGGCAGCACTGGAGACACTGGAGACACCAGGGACACTTGGGACACTGGAGACACTGGGGGCACTGGAGACACTGGAGACACCAGGGACACTTGGGACACTGGAGACACTAGTGTTTGGTGCAGAGACTAATTACAAGGCGTTGCCGATTTTGCGAAACGTCACGATCTAATTCTTGTGTCAGACGAAATTCACCATGACTTGGTGTATCCAGGCCATTCACATGTTGCGATGCCATTGGTCGATCCCACAATCACCGACCGATTGGTCATGATGACCGCTACGACCAAGACGTTCAATATCGCAGGAAGCCACTCTGGCAACGTAATTATTGAGGATCCAGAGCTGCGTGCGCGTTTTGCAAAACGCATGGGCGGACTTGGCATCAGTCCGAATAGTTTCGGCCTACACATGGCAGAGGCGGCCTATTCACCAGAGGGTGCGCAGTGGGTGGATGAACTGATGCTGTATTTGGACGGCAATCGCAAAATTTTTGACGATGCTGTGAATTCGATACCAGGTGCGGCCTCAATGAACCTAGAGGCAACCTATCTGGCCTGGGTCGATTTTGCGGGGATGGGAATGCAGCAATCTGAGGTGAATGAACGCGTGTTTAAACAGGCGCGCATTGCCGCAAACCATGGGCCAACATTCGGCACTGGGGGTGAGACATTCCTGCGTTTCAACATCGCAACACCACGCAGCTATGTCGAAGAAGCCGCAGCACGTTTGAAGGATGCGTTTCGCGATCTTCAGTGATTTTCGATCAATGCGATCGGGGCGTCACGGCGTTTGGCGTAATCCAGCGCCGGGCGCTCTTGTGTAGATGAATAGCGTTTGAATTCAAATTGCAATTCGCCATTTTCCTCGTTTGATGCGATGATCAAACATTGGGATTTATGCTCGCCACCTTCAAAGACGTCGACGAACCCGCGCAGCGCGGGTGCCGCATTTGCATCCATTGCAAACCCACGTTCCCACATACGCAAAACAGGGTACATATTTCCGTCAAATTCGACCCACATACGGGACTTTTTACGCAATGTCGCGGTTTTCGCTTCCGCTAAGCCCGCAAGGATATCTTTCGGCAAATAAGTAGACATGGCAGCAATTTCCTTTGTCCATTTAGGGTATGCTGTTCGATTGATTCCTCAAGCACCCAAAAGGGTAGTACCCCCCTCCGAAATATCAATTCGAGACCAAGTGTGCATGAATGCAGAGAGCCTGCGCGTTGTCCAAAGGCCTAAGGCATTCTATTTCAACCCTTAATTCAATTTCTTCAGGTAAGGATCATAAGAATGGGACTGTTAATCAACGGTGAGTGGGCCGATCAATGGTATGACACAAAAGCAACAGGTGGCAAATTTGTCCGCACCGAAGCCCAATTCAGGAACTGGATTACATCTGATGGAAGTGCGGGGCCATCAGGCAAAGGCGGGTTTCAGGCCGAATCGGGACGCTATCATCTATACGTTTCATATGCCTGCCCTTGGGCGCATCGCACGCTGATCTTTCGCGCCCTGAAGGGATTAGAGGATCATATTTCTGTATCCGCAGTGCATCCAGACATGTTGGGCGACGGCTGGGTTTTCGACGACAGCTATCCCGCGGCAACGGTTGACCATTTACACGGCAAAAAATTCTTGCGCGATATCTATTTGGTTGCGCAGCCCGACGTCACGACCCGCGTGACCGTTCCTGTTTTGTGGGATAAGAAAACAAACACCATCGTTTCGAATGAATCGTCCGAAATAATTCGCATGTTCAATTCTGCGTTCAACAAAATCACAGGGAATTTTGACGATTATTGGCCCAACGATCTGCGGGATAATATCGAAGAGTTTAATTCCCGTATTTATTCGGATGTAAATAACGGCGTATACAAATGTGGCTTTGCCACATCCCAGTCGGCTTATGATAGCGCGATCCAACCCT
>CAXACF010000492.1:0-1995 GCA_963967125.1 uncultured Rhodobacterales bacterium
ATCATCACCACGTTCGTTTTATGATCCAGATGCGCCAAAAACTCTGTGTGTCCGGGGTGTTTGAAATCCGCCCCCGTTTGCAAAACCGATTTGGCGATGGGCGCGGTACACAGGGCGTGCCCCATTCCCTGCTGCACCAGTTGCACACCACGTTCCAAGACCTGCACCACATCATGTGCATTCGACAGATTGGGGTGTCCCAATTCCACAGCGTTGCGGAACGTATGGGACAGGATCGGCAGCGCAGTCGCACAGTGATCTTTTGCCTCGGCAGGGTCATTAATAACCACATAAGGCAGGTCAAGTGGTAGAAAACTTGGATCACCGATCATGCACATGGGAACGGTGTCTCGCAGGTCACTCCACGCCTTTTGCACCACCTCTGGTCCGATGCCAGCAGGATCGCCACAGGTAACTATGATTGGCCTATCAATCATTTATAGACGATACGCGCATCATCGCGCAGATTTTCCAAATAGCTATCCGCATAGCTGCCCAAGCGCTGGTTCAATAGGCCGTCACGGATTTGTGCGAGATCTTGTTCTTCTAAATCAAGGATCTGGCTTCGGCTGCACATCATGATCAATGTGGTTGTCGACCCCTGTGTCGCGATCACATATTCGTTTTCATCCAAGTTCGTGAGGATATTGCGCGTGGGTCCATCAATTTCCGCACGTTTTACAGTTTCGCGTTTTAAAACGTGATTGGGATTGCCCTTGGACCATCCATATAAATCATCGCAATGATTGACGTTTGTGCGGATCGCATTGATATTTTCAAGTTCTGAGCTGGGCAGGGCATAGCGCAAATAATCAACGCTGTCTGGCAATGGACGACGATATGCGGTTTCACGAATGCCGCGCAGTTGGAACAGGGCCAGAGCATTTGGAATGCTTAGCGGGTCCGTGACCTCGCCCGGAGCAAGGCCAAAGATCAAAGGTTGCAACACACCCGGCAATGTATCCAATTTTTGCCAGGTCACACGTCCACCAAACTCGCGGGTTGGGGCGTCAGAAAATTCGCGTGCCGCATCGGAAAAGGCGTCAAAGGATCGAATTTTTGACAATTCGCGGGCACGTTCGCGCACCTCTTGTTCTTGGCCGGGTTGCATGGCCATGATGATTTCGGTTAGCAGAACTTCGATACTGCTGCCCGATTTTTCGGCATTTGCACTGCGTTCAACCTGTGCCTCATCAACATTTGCCTGTGCGCCAAAGCGTGCACGAATAACGTCACGCCATAAGAGTTGATTGGCAATGAATGCACGCGGTGTATCAACAGAGATCCCCACGCGCTCTAATTCAGCGGCAAATTCATCAAAGGCGACATTAAACCGTTGGGCAAAGGATTCGAGTTCGAATTGCAGCTCTTCTTCACTGACGCGAATGCCCAGCTGATCTGCGGCTGCCTTTTTCAGGCGCTCTTCGATCAATTGTTTGGGCGCAAGCTCATCAGGAACGCCCGGAAAACGCAAGGCTTCTAAAAACATAGTGCGTTGTTTTAATTCGTAGTTTGTGATCGCTTGGTCATTCACAAGGATCGCGGCCGAAAATAAATTTTGCGCCGCAACGCCCATTGGTGCGAGTGTGATGCCAAGGGCGATTAGGCTGCTGCGAATTAAGGTTTTAATGTTCATCTGCCTGTTCCACATGATGTCTTGATCGCGCGACTTGCGCCCCCTGTGCTAAAGCCTTTTAACGCAATGGAAAAGCCATAAGTTGTTTGCGGCGGCGAAGTGCCAAGATCAGTAAACCGACGATCCGCAGAAAAAACAACACTTGAACATTGCCCGTCCCATTTTACGCCAATCCCTGCCGTTGCCAATGAATCCGCCTGCAGATCATAGCGTAAACTGTTTGAAAAACGCCAATTTTTACCCACATTATACGATTGATTAAGGGTCCATTCCGCAATGTCATCATCACGTTGTTCGTCACCATCAGCGGGTAAAAACGAATATCGCCCGTCTACAGAATATTTTTTGAAGTTAAATTT
>CAXACF010000493.1:0-1995 GCA_963967125.1 uncultured Rhodobacterales bacterium
CAGGCGATCGCAGACGTCATCTTGGGTAGTTAGATGGCAAAATCAAGCTTTCTGCCTGGCTTTGAAACGCAGACGGTGCGCGCCAACGGTATTGCGATTCATGTTGCCACTGCAGGCAGTGGACCAGCAGTCTTGTTGCTACATGGGCATCCCCAAACTCATGTCGTCTGGCGCTATGTCGCGCCGCGATTGGTTCGTGCGGGGTTCAGTGTTGTTGCCCCAGATTTGCGTGGATATGGCGATAGTGAAAAACCTACTAGTGACCCTAATCATTTGTCATATTCCAAACGTGTGATGGCGGAAGATCAAGTGGCGCTTATGCGGAAGCTTGGCTTTGAAACCTTTTCGGTTGTGGGGCATGATCGCGGCGGGCGCGTGGCGCATCGACTGTCTTTGGATCATCCAAGCTGCGTAGAACGGATTGCAGTTTTGGATATTGCACCCACTGCCACGATGTACGCACTCACGGACAAAGAATTTGCAACACGATATTTTTGGTGGTTTTTTCTGATCCAGCCATTCGATTTCCCAGAGCGCTTAATCGGCAGCGATCCAGAATATTTCTTGCGGCGTCACATCGCAGGACAGGTGAAAGTCGAAGGATCAGTGAGCGAGGAAATTTTACAAGAATATCTGCGTAACTATCAAAATCCTGAAACACTTCATGCAATCTGCGAAGATTACCGTGCCTCTGCAACAATCGACCTGAAACATGATGAGCAGGACGCAGACATTAAAATTCAGGCTCCGCTACTCGCCATTTGGGGGGATCAAAGCGTGGTTGGGAATTTGTATGACGTTCAAGCGACATGGCAAGAAAAAGCAAACCACGTTGAGGGGCACGCATTGCCCTGCGGCCATGCCATTCCCGAAGAATGCCCAGAGACGTTGACAGATCTGTTGCTAGATTTTTTCAAACGATAGCTAAGTAGCAAGCGCCGTAGTTTCACGCAGGATCAATTGAGTTTCAATTAGACTGGTTTTCACAGGTTGCAGGGGGTCTGCAATTCGATCCAAGATTGTTTTTGCCAACAGTGTTCCCAATTCATAGGGGTGAGTGGAAATTGTGCTGAGTGCTGGTGTTGCAAGGGCCGCATCTTGGACGTCGTCAAACCCAATGATTGAGAGGTCTTTACCGGGGGCTTTGCCGGTTTTTTGCAACGCAAAGCAAGCGCCAAGCGCGATCATATCTCCGTTACAGATGAGTGCAGTTGTATGTGGGTGTTGTATTAAAAGCTGATGGACTTCATTCACTCCAGATGATGTGTCATCCGGCGCATCCCACACCACATGCTGCTCGATACCGTATTCCTTCATGGCTGATTTAAAGCCTTTGTTCCGCTCTTGGCGAACGTCAGAGTGGGGTTCGCCGCCGAAGTAGACAATGCGGCTGTGCCCCAATTCTATTAAATGGCGTGTCGCTGTGTATGTGGCTTCGGTATTTTTTAATCCGATGTGATCGAATTGTGCAAATTTGCTTTGCCTCAGGAATGTAACTGTTGGGATTGAATGCGTGCGCAACATATCAATGGTTGTTTTTGGGGTATCATGTGCGGGCACCCAAATTAATCCACCACGCGAACTGCGAATGAATGCTTCAAGGTTCTTTTTCTGGTGTTGAACATCATCACGGGAATCTAAGATCGAAACAAGGTATCCGTGGCCCTCAAGGTGATCGCTAACACCACTGATCACCTCTGCATTAAAGGGGTTAGAAATGCGATGAATCAGCATTCCAATTTCGCGTTTTTCCCCTGATCGCATCGATGCCGCGCGTCCATCAGGCACATAGTGCAAACGCTCGGCTGCCTTCAAAACTTTCTTTCGTGTTTCCTCGGATATGCGGCCCGTTCCACGCATGACTTGGCTGGCTGTCGGCACAGAGACGCCAGCAGCTTGCGCAAGGGTTTTGAGGTTTGGTTTTTTCGTCATAGCAGTATCATGATTTCTAATAACGATATATCAAAAATGGTATTAATGCAAATATGAATTTCC
>CAXACF010000494.1:0-1992 GCA_963967125.1 uncultured Rhodobacterales bacterium
TGTCAAATCATATTGTGGAGTTTGTAAATCATTTTTTTTAGAAACTTCTAAAATTAGATCCGCTTTCCTGTGCATCGGACAAAAATTTGGTCCGTTCGCCATCTGTTGTCAGTTGGTAATACCGCAATCCTGCAAAGGACATAATGCGGCCTGCAACTGTTGAAATTTTTTCATTTCGCTGAATGCAGGTCAGCATGTCATCGGCACTTAGCTCCGCCAACTTGCCTTCGTAGTCGGCATCAAATGCCGCGCATTCACTTTCCAACCATGCTAAATCTTGGTCAATTTTTGGATCATCTGTCCCCTGATACAAATCGTTCAGGTCCCATTCTGGCAAATTGCCAAGGTTGTCTGCGCCACCAGAAACAGATGCGTCAAAAACAGGAGATGGAGTGATAAACATAATACGCCTCATTGGTCAGAATAGTGCTAAGGTAGGGTGCGCACCATTAAGGTGCAAGGGGCGTTTATTCCGCGGCAATCAATGCGCCTTCCACAATCACATCATCGCGGAAAAAGGCGTCGATATCGCAGATCAGTTTCTGAATAAGGTCGCTTCGTTCCATCAAAACTTCATGGCGTCCGTTTTGTATTTCCAACAAAATGCCATTGTCCCATTTGGTCATATGATCGCGGATATTTTTTGAACTGACCACTGCTTCGTCGGTTCCAAGTAATGTCATGGCTGGAACATTTGGTGGCGTGCTGGACATCAAATCGTTCATTTCGATGACGGCGGCATTGACCCATGAAAAACTGGGTCCGCCCAGGCGCAATTCCGTATCACCTTTCACCTGATCCACCATGTAACGCCAATTTTCGGGATCATTCGTCAGGCGGTTGCCATCAAATTCGCCCGTCAAAAGATGGCACTCTGAACTGGCTGAGGGGACATAGGATTTGGCAAATCCCAAACTAACGCCAATTTTCGCTATGGTGCCGGCAAAGGGGTTCATAAGGGTGCCAAATTCAATACCCCACATTGGGGCGCTAAATGTGACGTGATCAAATTCATCGCCACGTCGGTGCAGGGCACGCAATCCAATGCATCCCCCCATTGAATGTCCCACCATGTTCCATGGTTTGGGTAAATCAATGGATTTCGCATAATCAATCAGCGCATCAATATCCTTCTGATATTGGGCAAAGTGATCGACATACCCCTGCATCGGATCATGTTCTGGGCGTTCAGAGTATCCTTGGCCACGCCAATCAATCGCAACAACGTTCCAGCCGCACTGAACCAACATTTGCGCAATGCGACCGTATTTTTCGATATATTCTGTGCGCCCCTGAAAAACGAAAACCGTTCCCCGTGGGTTTGCTTGTGTCCAATTGCAGACGCGCAATTTTGTGCTGTCATCGGCCGTGATCCAGTGGCATGACCACTCGGCTGGCCCATCGGCCAAATCATGACGATATGGCGCGTCCGCATAATGCATTAGCTTAGGACACTTCCCAAACGCATGGCCAAACCCATGTCACCATCAAGCTTTAGGCGGCCTGTCATGAACGCAGAGGTTGCATCCAAATTCCCCGCCAAAATGTCCTGAAATGTATCGGCGCTTGCGCTGAGTGTGACATCAGCGGCATCGTCACTTGCGCGTGCGCCGCCTTCGTCAATTACGATTGCGCCTTCGTCTTCGATTTCGAATTTCGCGATCCCGTCAAAACCGTTTCCACCAAGTTTTTCGTTCAACGCATCTACCGCTGCTGCGACTACATCGCTCATCATCAATCCTCGTTAAATGTGCTGGAAATTTGCCAGCTGGTCCCTAATATAATGTGTATGGCGAATAGATATCCCAAATTCAAATATGCCCTGACGGCAACTTTACTCGTGGTTTCTCTGTGCGCACCCAGTTTTTCAGTAGCTGACACAAAATTTAACACACTTAATGATCTTTATCAAAAACTATCGAATGCGACACAATCTGAGGCGGTGCTGTTAGAAAAAGAGATCCGTTTTCTGTGGCAGCAGTCCGGGTCAAA
>CAXACF010000495.1:0-1991 GCA_963967125.1 uncultured Rhodobacterales bacterium
TGGATCGCAGTTATCAGGTACATCACACCGCTGGCGTCATCGCATCAATTTTTGTATTGGTGCATTTCTTTACCTCGCCCAAGGAATTACCCACAGGCGCAGACCCCATTGCAAATGCCATGGTTCCATCGTCACCCATGGGCATGTTGGCCATGATCTTTTTGATCATTGGACTTTTCATGGCACTAAACCGCAAAATTCGGTATTCAACCTGGCGCCCGCTGCATAAATTCATGGCCTTGGTCTATGTTCTAATTATCGCACATTTCATGACAGCGCCTGCTGTCTTTGTAGACCACTACGCCGCATCAGGCTTGATTTTAATTGCCGCTGCAGTGATCGGCGTTATTGCAATGCTTTATTCGCTATTTGGAATGAATCGCCGTACTGCTGTCGCCTATGAAATTGAACAGATCAATCCAATGGAACGTGCAACAGAAGTTGTTTTAAAAGCGCAAAATGAAAGCATAGATTTCAAACCAGGTCAGTTTGCCTTTATCGAGGTACAGGGAAAGGGTTGGAATGAACCACATCCCTTTACAATTTCCAGTGCGCCGACAGCGAACCATCTGCGTTTCACGATAAAAGTATCCGGAGATTGGACAAGAAAAGTGCGCGACGCACTTGAAGTGGGCACCGAAGTTTTGGTGCGCGGTCCCTACGGCCGTTTTGACAGTACAATTGCGGGAAAAAACCAAGTCTGGATCGCAGGTGGCATTGGTGTCACACCGTTCCTGTCCACAATCCGTGCAATGGACAAAGGGGATGATCGCAACATCACCTTTGTTTATGCCACCCGAAATAAGGACGAGGCCCTATTCTTGGATGGAATTCAAACACAGGCCAATGATCTTTGGAATTTTCGCGTGATCTCATTGTTGTCGGATGAAGGCAATTTTGCGAACATCGATGTTTTGAATGATACCTTGGATAAGGCTTTGAAAGAGTATGACTACTTTATGTGTGGCCCCAAGCCGATGCTTGATGGATTGATGAAGGATTTGAAAAAATCTGGTGTTCAGCGTCGTCGCATCCACACTGAGGCATTTGAGTTTCGGTAAAAGAAAATGCGGAAATTGCCCTGTGTCCCAGGGCAATTTCAACCCTATTCAACCGCGCGAATACGTTCCACCATGGATCTGACACCATTTGATCGTTGCGCCGAAAGGTGATCGTTTAGCCCCAAGCGCGCCAATTCCGCGTGTGCGTCAACATCGGCCACTTCGTTCAACGGCAAACCGTTATAAAGCGTGCGCAGAACCGCAACCAACCCGCGCACGATCATCGCGTCGCTGTCCCCGTCAAAACGAAACGTACCATCCTCGGTATAAAACTGAAGCCACACCTGCGATGCGCAGCCGTGCACTTTATTAGCGTCCACCTTAAATGCGGCGTCCAAATCCTCCATCGCTTTACCCATATCAATGACGTGACGATAGCGATCTTCCCAATCGTCTAGGAATTCAAAATCTTCTACGATCTCTTCAAATGCTGCGCTGGCCATGACTGTCCTTTCGTTTGGGATAGATTTAGGCGGGGTTTCGCCAAAGGTCTAGGGCAAGTCGCGCTTTTCATGGGGATTAATTTGCGCTACCAATTCCAAAAACCAAAAGGATTGGGTATATGCGCCGTATTGTTATGCCATTGCTGTTGCTGTCGCTGATTGGGGCCTGTTCGCAGATCGGTTCCTCGCGCCTGAACCCAACCAATTGGTTGCGAGCGCAAGAAGGCCCGCCCAGCCTGATCCCCGAAGAAAATATGATACGCGGGATCACCAAACGCGAATATGCGGGGACATCAATTTATCAAATCGCGGATTTGAAATTAGACCCCACATCAGACGGGAAAATTTTGGTGGTGACAGCCTATGCCACCCGCGCAGGGGCCGCCAATGCAGAGTTTGAGGCGGTTGAAACCGCACCCGCTGGCGAATTGCATTTTTTTGAATTTAGTAATTTTTCAAAGTCTTCCTTTGGACTTATTGCACTAGC
>CAXACF010000496.1:0-1986 GCA_963967125.1 uncultured Rhodobacterales bacterium
CATCTGCACGTTTTTCTTCGTTAAAGGGGGCCTTTAGCGCACCTTTGAAATATTTGCGCACCAGTGTGTGAAACACGTCCTTTGGATCCAGATTGTCGCGTCCACACATAAAATTGAACCATTTCGATCCATAGGCGACATGCGCAACCTCTTCTGAATAGATGACGTTTAGGGCGTCGACTGCTTGGGTTGCGTTCGCTTTGGCGAAAATGTCGATCATGCCGGGCGTAACGTCCAAGCCACGAGCCTCTAACACCATGGGAACCACGGCCAAACGGCCGAGCAGATCATCCTTGGTATCTTCGGCCGCCCGCCACATGCCTGCATGCGCAGGTAGAGCACCGTAATAGGACCCAATCGCCTCTAGGCAATCACAGACCAGATTGAAATGTTTGCTTTCCTCGGCTGCCGATTTGACCCAATCATCATAAAACCCGATCGGCATTTTAATATGTCCAAACCGCGCGATGATGTCCCAATGCAGATCAACGGCGTTCAATTCAATATGTGCGACCGCATGCAACAATGCGATGCGTCCCGCCTCTGATCCGGGTTTGCGTTTTGGCACATCGCGGGGCGACAGCAATTCGGGTTTTTCAGGGCGCGCAGGGTGTAGCGGCGGGTTGGCCGTACCGATTTCAATTTTTTCACCGGCTGCGCGCGCGGCAAACCACATCTGGGCATAGGATTTTGAAAGGGCGGTTTTTTCCCGCCCATCCGCTGTTTGCAACACCTCGGTTGCCATTTGTGTTAGTGTTTTGCTCACAGCTCTTTAATTGCCTCTAAAACTGCCTCGACGTGTCCGGGCACCTTCACCTTGCGCCATTCGCGCACAACCTGACCTTCGCCATTGATTAAGAAGGTTGAGCGTTCGATGCCCATGTAGGTCTTGCCATACATCGACTTTTCTTTCCAGACCCCAAAATCTTCGGAAACAGTCCCGTTTTCATCTGATAGCAGCGGCACAGTCAGCGATTGTTTTTCAACGAATTTATCCTGCGCTTTCACAGGGTCCTTGGAAATACCCACGATGTCATAGCCAAGCGCCTTAAATTCTGCCTGTGCCTCACTGAACCCAATGGATTCTTTCGTGCATCCTGGCGTGTTCGCCTTGGGGTAGAAGAACAGGACAACACCATTGGGGCGCAAATCAGTTAGGTTCAGCATTTCGCCGCCGTCGCGGGGTAAATTTACCTCTGGTGCTGGATAAGGTGTGTCGGACATATTATGCTCCTTCTTAATTCGAGTGGTTTAGGGCAGATCTAGACCGTATCTAGCGCGAAAAAAGAGCGGAGTTCAATTTGTCATCTGTTGGTGCAGGTCTATCACACTGGCTGCGGACGCATCCTGCCACGCGGATGGTTTTGGCGTTGATCATCACGTTGATTGCAACGTCGGTCGTCTTGATGATCGCGGCCGTTGTGATGTTAAAACAGCGTGAAATCGACTTGCCCGAACAGCTGCGCACGCGATTGTTGGCCGATGTGAATGCGATGACAACGCCCGTTCAGATCAACACGGATCGAGTATCGTTGACCCTCTCTGATGACTATCAACCTGTGCTGACCCTGCAATCTGTTAAAGTGGCGGATCAAGATGCGACGCAGATCGTGGCCGTTGATTACGCAGTGACCGAGGCATCGCTTGCCGCACTGTTTTTGGGTGAGCTGAAACTACGGCGTCTGTCGGTTGAGGGGGTACAGGTTCCCATTTCACGTACCGAAACAGGACAGGTGGGGTTGGTCCTTCAGCCAGATGTTGGGTCTGATGCGACAACGGCGGGCGCCTTTGATGTCGCCAAAACGTTGGAAACGGTTCTGACATTGCCTGAGTTAGATGAGTTCCAAACGCTTGAAATTTTTGGGATCACGATTGAATACGATGATGCGCTGACAAATAAAACCTACGTCGTGGACGGGGCGCGTGCCACATTGGATCGAGAGGGTGATGCGTTAAAAGTATTCTCAGATTTTGCATTGATCACGG
>CAXACF010000497.1:0-1982 GCA_963967125.1 uncultured Rhodobacterales bacterium
TTTTTTTTTCAAGCAGAAGACGGCATACGAGATGGTCGTATGTGACTGGAGTTCGGACGTTTCTCTTCAGACCCAAACGTGGAAAACAAACCCATTATGCAGCCTTTTGGCGACCGATCAAAGGTCGTGATTGAACCGATGCTGACCGATCAATGGTTTGTTGATACCGCCAAAATCGTTGGCCCCGCCTTGGACGCGGTGCGTGATGGGACCGTGAAAATCATCCCAGAGTCGGGCGAAAAGACATATTATCACTGGCTGGAGAACATTGAACCCTGGTGTATTTCGCGCCAATTGTGGTGGGGCCACCAGGTGCCTGTGTGGTTTGACGATGCGGGCAATCAATATTGCGCCGCGACCGAGGCCGAGGCACAGGCACAAGCGCCAGGCAAAACGCTAACCCGTGACCCGGATGTTTTGGATACATGGTTCAGCTCTGGCCTGTGGCCCATCGGCACACTGGGCTGGCCTGAACAAAATGCAGCGTTGGATAAATATTTCCCAACCTCAACCCTGATCACGGGGCAGGATATTTTGTTTTTCTGGGTTGCACGGATGATGATGATGCAACTGGCCGTGGTCGATCAGATCCCGTTTGATACAGTTTATCTGCACGGGCTGGTCCGCGATGCCAAGGGCAAAAAGATGTCGAAATCAACGGGCAACGTAATTGACCCATTGGACATCATTGATGAATACGGCGCGGATGCGTTGCGGTTCACCAATGCGGCCATGGCCTCTATCGGGGGTGTGTTGAAATTGGACATGCAGCGGATCCAAGGATACCGCAATTTCGGCACCAAACTTTGGAACGCCGCCCGATTTGCAGAAATGAATGAGGCCGTGCCATCGGACGGCACCATCCCCATGGCCAACCAAGCAGTCAACAAATGGATCATCGGCGAAACCGCCAAAGTGCGCGAGGTTGTAGACGCGGCCTTTGACACCTATCGGTTCAACGATGCGGCGCAAGCACTTTATGCCTATGTTTGGGGCAAGGTCTGCGATTGGTACGTGGAACTGTCAAAACCGCTGTTGAACGGCGAGGATGAGGCCGCCAAAGAGGAAACGCGCCGCGTGATGGGCTGGGTGATTGATCAATGTTTGATCCTTCTGCACCCAATTATGCCCTTTATCACAGAAGAGCTGTGGGGCGCATTGGGCGAACGGGCCAAGATGGTCGTGCACGCCGATTGGCCAACATACAGTGCCGCTGAACTGGTGGACGCGTCAGCAGATCGTGAAATGAACTGGGTGATCAGCCTGATCGAAGGCATCCGTTCCGCCCGTTCACAAATGCGCGTTCCTGCGGGTCTGCGCATTCCGATGATTGTGACCGAGCTGGACGACGCAGGTCAGGCCGCGTGGGACAGAAATGAGGCGATGATCCTAAAACTTGCCCGTGTGGTTGAATTAACTCACGCAGATGCCTTCCCCAAGGGGACGATCACCGTGGCGGTTTCGGGCGGCACCTTTGGCCTGCCCCTTGCAGATATTATCGACATTGATGCGGAAAAAGAACGCCTTGAAAAATCCCTTGGGAAATTGGCCAAGGAATTGGGCGGTTTGCGCGGACGGTTGAACAATCCGAAATTCGTGGCCTCTGCCCCTGATGAGGTGGTCGAAGAAGCGCGTGCCAATTTGGCCGAACGCGAAGAGGAAGAAGCGCAGCTAAAAGCCGCGATGGATCGGTTGAACGAGATCTAAGGCGTCCACATTTCGGTAATTGCATAGTTCGGCACAGATGAACAAGCCGACCGCGGGTGGCGACGAAGACGCCGCCCATGGGGGCGGTCGGCGTCAGCCAATCTAGCGATTGGCTGGAGCAAAACTGAACTAAGACCTTTGTTTAAAACGTCATACCAACACAAAACTCAGGACCAAGGGCGCAACACCGATGGTCATGACGGTGGAGACAACAACCAAACCCGCCACCGCATCGGCATCCACCTTGAACCGTTCGGCCAGTAGATAGGATGTCA
>CAXACF010000498.1:0-1972 GCA_963967125.1 uncultured Rhodobacterales bacterium
AGGATTTGATCAAATACATCCACAAAACCGCGGGATCATCTGCACAACTGGGTCTGTCCGCCATGCGCCACAAATTAAACATGATCGAGGTGAACGTAAATCAACAGGGTGTTGATGCGCTATGGTCCGAACTCGGCAATTTGAATACACTTTGGATAGATAGCAAAGAAGCGATTAGAAATGAAGGATTTTTAAGCTAATCTAAGCATCATGTATGATTTCCAACGCATCGAAAATTTCGCGCCCATAGCGCAGCAAATTATAGATGTTTTTTATACTTCGTTTTCTACGTTCGAAGGTGAATCAGAGGGTGCGCTTATCAGCTCACTCGTCGAGCACCTTTTGGAAAATACCCCTGAACCCGATATATTTATCTTTGCCGCCTTGCATCATGACACCGTCATCGGTTGCGCGATATTTTCGCGTTTGACCTATTCAGATGATGCGCGAAATGTCTTTATTTTATCTCCAATGGCCGTTCACCCCGATCACCAAAACAACGTTATTGGTCAAACCCTATTGCGAGAAAGTATCGCGGTGCTAAAGGATCATGGCATCGACATTTTAATGACCTATGGCGATCCAAGTTTTTACGGAAAGATTGGGTTTTTACCCGTGACAGAACAGGTCGCGCCACCACCATTTCCGCTGAGCATGCCGATCGGCTGGATCGGCCAATCCCTGCATGGCGCCGAAATCGCCCCTTTACAGGGGTCCTGCACCTGCGTTTCAGCCTTAAAAAACCCTGCCATTTGGTAAGGGCGTTTAACGCTATTTTTTCCCACAACACTGCGTCATAGCTATACAAGTGCACTTCGTGATCATAGCATCGCCGTATGTCTCAGTTAGATACCCGATATTCATGGCTTCGCCTTTTTATTAGCCTGCTGATTGCCGTCATCGGCAATGTGGGCATGTGGGCGATTGTCGTTGTCATGCCCGATTTTCAATCGGAAATGGGATTGGATCGTGCGGACGCATCATTACCCTATACATTCACAATGATCGGCTTTGCCGTTGGCAACTATGCCATCGGGCGGATGGTGGATCGCTATGGCATTGTGACCTGTTTATTGGGGGCTGCCATTTTGAACTCGGTCTCCTTTTACGCGGCAACGCTCACATCATCCCTGTCGGTCATTTGTGTCTTTCAACTGCTTTTGGGTTTTGGAACCGCAGCAACCTTTGGGCCATTGATCGCAGATGTATCGAAATGGTTTCTAAAGCGGCGCGGCATCGCAGTCGCCATTGCGGCCAGTGGAAATTATTTATCGGGCGCGATATGGCCGCTTTTGCTGACAGGAGTGCTACGCACATCCGGATGGCATGGGGTGTATCTATGGCTGGCGACCTTAACACTCATCATTATGGTGCCATTGTCCCTTCTGCTGTCCCGTCAAGTGAACGATCAGTCCATCGAACTGTCAGATGCGCAATCAAAGAATAGGATGGGTTCGCTTCCCTTTAGCGCCCGAACGCTAACATGGCTGTTGGGATTAGCGGGCGTTGGATGTTGTGTCGCTATGTCGATGCCACAAGTGCATATCGTAGCCTATTGCGCTGACCTGGGATATGGCCCCACCGCCGGTGCCGAGATGCTGTCCCTGATGTTGATGGGTGGCGTTATCTCTCGCTTAATCTCGGGCATGTTGTCTGATCGCTTGGGCGGGGTGAAAACGCTTTTGATCGGCGCGACCCTTCAGTGTATTGGATTGATCCTTTACCTGCCCTCTGACGGCCTCACATCGCTCTATCTGGTGTCATTGATCTTTGGATTGTCACAGGGCGGCATAGTGCCCAGCTATGCCATTATTGTGCGCGAATATCTGCCCGCACGCGTGGCTGGTGAACGCGTCGGGTTCGTGATGATGGCCACCATCATGGGAATGGCCCTAGGGGGATGGATGTCAGGCTGGATTTATGACGTCAGCGGATCTTATGCCTTGGCATTTTGGAATGGCATTGGGTGGAA
>CAXACF010000499.1:0-1971 GCA_963967125.1 uncultured Rhodobacterales bacterium
CTGCACCCAGGTGATGTCATTTCAACAGGGACACCCCCAGGTGTGGGCATGGGCATTAAGCCTGAACCCGTCTACCTGAAAGATGGGGACGTGATGGAATTGTCGATCCAAGGCTTGGGCATGCAACGTCAGAACGTGCGCTCGGATGACTAAGCCCATCTTGCTTCAAATCGGGAATGTGACAGAGCGGATGAAAAACCGCTTTGACGCATTATTTGATGTTCACGTCTGGTTTGATCAACAGGATCAAGACGCCTTTGTGGACACACATGGCGCGGACGTTGTTGGTATTTCCACTGATGGGCATTGGGGTGTGCCAGACAACTTGTTGGCCCGCCTACCAAACCTAAAGGTCGTGTCATCCTATGGGGTTGGGTATGACGCTATTGATGCGAATGATGCCGCCGCACGCGGTATCTTGGTGTCACACACACCAAATGTCCTGAACGATGAGGTTGCAGATACGGCGATTATGCTGTGGCTTGCAACATCCCGCCGCTTGGTTCAGGCGGACAAATGGGCGCGATCAGGACAATGGGAACGCGATGGCGCCTTCCCACTGACCCGATCAGTTCAAAAACGACAGGTTGGCATTTTGGGCATGGGACGCATCGGGGAAACCATTGCAAAACGTGCACAGGGGTTTGATGCAACCATCCATTATCATTCCCGCACACCCAAGGATGTAGATTACATTTATCACAGCACAGTCAAGGAATTGGCAGACGCAGTTGATGTATTATTCGTGATCACACCTGGTGGTGCATCGACCTATCATTTGGTAAATGATGAGGTCATGAATGCCCTCGGTGCCGAGGGTATGCTGATCAACGTGGCCCGCGGATCCGTCGTGGATGAAACCGCATTGATCGCGGCCCTTCAGGACGGGCGATTGGGATCAGCGGGATTGGATGTATTTGAACAAGAACCCAAAATTCCAGACGCACTAAAAGCCATGGAGAACGTCGTTTTGGTACCCCATATCGGAAGCGCATCTGTCGAAACCCGACAGGCAATGGGCGATCTGACCTGTGAAAATCTGGAACGCTTTATGCAAGACGGTACAGTCGTCACGCCCGTTCCCGAATGCGCAGCATTAAACGGAAAATAACATGACCAAGATCCAAAATATCCGCGTTCAGTATTTTTGCCCCCCCTTGGATGAAGTGCTGGAGGATGCCAAACACGGCGCCCATACCCATTTCGAATTGGTCACAGTGACAATTACGGATGCGGATGGAATCAAGGGCACAGGATATACCTATACAGGTGGCAAAGGTGGCCGTTCGATCGAGGCCATGATCAATCATGACCTTGTACCATTTTTGATGGGTCAGGACACGCAGGATATTGATGCCCTATATGATGGGATGCAGTGGCATGTACATTATGTGGCGCGCGGCGGCATCGCGTCCTTTGCCATATCGGCGGTGGATATCGCCCTGTGGGATTTGCGGGGTAAACGGTTAAACACATCGCTTTTGCAGATGGCAGGTGGCGCGCAGGATCGATGCAATGCCTATCGCGGGGGTATTGATCTGGGCTATGATCTGCCGCGCTTGATGCAAAGCATGGATGAATATATGGACGCTGGCTTTGATGCGGTAAAGATCAAGATCGGTCAACCCGAATTGGCCCAAGATATCGAACGCATCCGCGCCGTGCGGGCCCGAATTGGGGATAAGCGCACCTTTATGGTGGATGCGAATTACGCGTTTAGCGTGGAACAATCCATTGAGGCGTCAAAAGCGTTTGAGGATCAAAACATTTATTGGTTTGAGGAACCCACAATCCCCGATGATTATCAGGGTTATGCCCGGATTGCCGCGGTCACATCTGTTCCGCTGGCGATGGGGGAAAACCTGCATACGGAACATGAATTTGGCTATGCGTTCGAACAAAGCAATCTGGAATTTATCCAACCTGATGCATCAAACTGCGGTGGGATCACCGGTTGGTTGCGCGTGGCTG
>CAXACF010000500.1:0-1969 GCA_963967125.1 uncultured Rhodobacterales bacterium
AAACCACCTGTTGCGAATATATGCCATGCTGACTTGTTCTGAACTTACACAGTTCCCATCTTTGAGAGACCAATAAAGGTAAAGGGAATGCAAAATAATGAGTGAATTAGAAAGTCACATTTTTACAGAAATCGAAATTGATGCAACGGCAGATCAGGTTTGGGCCGTGTTGACAGATTTTGAAAAACTACCTGAGTGGAGTTCATCGTTTCAAGGCATCAATAAACCCATGGCTTTGGGTGAGGTGTCGACAGCCTATTTCAAAAACCCAATCACGGGTGGAATGATGGAATTTACACATGAGGTCATCATTTACGAAGAAGGACGTGCCTTTGGATGGTCTGGGGATGCGATGTTGGGGCGTCAGGACCACCATATTTTTCGAATAGAAGAGCTGCCCGATGGGCGTGCAAAATTCAAACAAGAGGATGGGTTGAACGGTAAGAAAAGCAATTTTCTGATCCGTATGGTCGAGGCGCAGATTGGCAAGGCCTATGACAAATTCAATCGCGAATTAAAGGCCCGTGTAGAAAGCCTTTATCCGCGGTCATGATGGGTACACACGTGAAATAAAAATGGGGGCCAATTTGGCCCCCAGATCATTTACGCTAATGCGTCGTTGCAGCGTCCACAGACCCCTGCGTGACTATGCGTGCCCACATCGGGCAGGATTTTCCAGCACCGACCGCATTTTTCGCCCTCTGCCTTTACAAAGGATACGGCGACGCCGTCGATTTCGGCCATGGTAAATGCGTCACTGGGCGCGGCATCGGTCGATAGGGTCAGATCAGATGTGATGCAGATATCCGCAAATGGCATCTGTTCCAAAACGTCCTTAACCGCTTGATCCGCAAGGTAAAGAATTGGCGCGGCCTCAAGGCTGGCCCCGATCACCTTTTCCGTACGCTGGACTTCCAATGCGGCGGTGACAACGCGGCGGACGCGTCGGATCATCGCCCATTTTTCCGCCAGCTCTGGGTTTAACCATGCAGCGGGGGTTTCTGGGATGTCGATTAGGTGGACTGAGCTATCTTCGCCCCCAAAACGTTCCAACCACACTTCTTCCATGGTAAAGACCAAGACAGGCGCAAGCCATGTTGTTAGACGGTGGAACAGGATATCCAAAACGCTGCGCGCTGCGCGGCGTTCGATCGTATCCCCATCGCAATACAACACATCCTTGCGCACATCAAAGTAGAAGGCCGATAGATCGACAGTCGCAAAGGTAAAGATCGCCTGGAACACACCCTGGAAATCATAGGCTGTGTAACCATCGCGTACACGGGTATCCAATTCCGCTAAACGGTGTAGTACCCATTGTTCCAATTCTGGCATATCGGCGGGATCAATGCGATCCGCCTCGGTGAAATCATGCAGCGACCCCAGCATGAAACGCATGGTGTTGCGCAAACGGCGATAGCTGTCTGCGACACCCTTTAGGATTTCTGGGCCGATGCGTTGATCCGCGGAATAGTCTGATTGTGCCACCCATAGGCGCAGGATGTCCGCGCCATATTGTTTGACGACTTGTTCGGGTACAATTGTGTTGCCTAAGGATTTGGACATTTTCATGCCCTTTTCATCCAGCGTAAACCCATGTGTCAAAACCCCGCGATAGGGCGCGCGTCCCTTGGTGCCGCAGGCCTGCAACATGGACGAATGGAACCAGCCGCGGTGTTGGTCGGTGCCTTCCAAATATAGGTCGGCCAATCCATCCTCGGATCCATCTTCACGGTCGCGCAGAACAAAGGCATGTGTTGATCCGCTGTCAAACCAAACGTCCAAGATATCAAAGACTTGATCATAAGCCTCAGGATCAACGATACCTGTTAAGAAGCGTTCCTTGGCCCCCTCTTGGTACCACACGTCTGCGCCATCGGCTTCAAACGCCTCGGCAATGCGGGCGTTCACATCTTCGTTGCGCAACAGATAATCTGCATCAGTTGGCAGTGCGCCTTTTTTCGTGAAA
>CAXACF010000501.1:0-1966 GCA_963967125.1 uncultured Rhodobacterales bacterium
GTATTCCTGCCCCGCAAACACATCGTGGATGCGGAAACTGACCGTCAATTCATCACCGCTACCCGTGGCAACGGCCCCCGTGATCAAAACCTGTGCATTGATCGCCTTCCAGTCTGCATATTCAACAGGGGCGTTCAGGCTGGAAATTTTACCGATATGGGCGCGCTCATCCAATGCGCGAAACAATCCTGTGCGCATCAAATCCATGCTCAGAACCGAAACGATATCCCCAGAAAGTTCCATCGCACCGCTATCCTGCGCGATAAATCGGGGGGCCGCAAAGGGCATAGGTTCGATCACCCCATCCGTAATCTCAATCCGCAAGGGCTGCGCGACGGCACCTACCCCCATCAGCACTGCAAGAATTAGCGTTAAAATACGGAACATTATCTTTTCCTCATTTCACTGGGATCAAATTTGATTTCGACATTACGCCACTGATCATATTTGTCCTTTGGTAAATCGTAACCATTTTTTTGGCATCTTAGAATTGCGCGACGCCCTGCTTGAAAGGCCACATTGGCATCTGATTGATTTCCCCCTTCAAATCCGATCATTTCAAGCGAGCTTGCCACAACTTTGCCATCGGGCTGCATTTCCATCGCAATTGTCACTGTCACATTCGCAGCCCGCGATCCCACGTTCACAGACCAGCAATTTGAAACCTGATTGCGAAACGCATCCTTTTCACCACCTGTCAGTGGCGGACCAGATTTTTTGGCGGGTTTCGGCTTGGACGCTTCTAGCGTTTCGCTTTGTGTCACTTCCCGCAAAATATCCTCAAGATTTGTCTCGGCCGTCTCTGTTGGTGGTGTCGGTTTGAAATTTGAGGGGCGCAGCATAGGACGAGGTGAGGATTGCCGTTTGGCATCCTCTTTCTTAGCCTCGGTTATAATTTCACTGCTGGCGGCCTCGGGCGCGGTGGTTTCTTCGACCTCTGGCACATCCTCAACTGGGGGTTCGGTGGCATCGGCGGGCACGGTGGCCTCTTGGGTGACATCATCAACAATCGCGGGCTGTTCGGGCGGGGCCACGGGGGTGGGCGCAACGCGGTTGGCCTGGATTGGGGCGCTATCTGTTGAAACATCGGGCAACATCATCGCCGTTTCGATCTGTGGCGCGGGGGGTTGCACATCGGGTGTTGTGATATCGGGCGTGGGCACCACCAATGGTTCGACAGGTTCGGGTGGCGTGACTTCCTCGACTACAGGTTCTGGTTGCTCAGGCTCGCTTTGATCAACCTCTTGATCTGTTTGTTCTGCTAATGTGGGAACCACGTCTGTGTCCTCTGATGGCTCTAGCGCTGTCAAATCAAACTGCGGAACCTCGGGCACCTGATCTGATGCGATCATCGCCTGAAATTCGGCCTCGGATAAGACCGACACATTATTGAACACAATTTCCTGATCCTTGGGTGTGAACATACCCCCAAAAAGCGCCCAACCGATGAAACCAGCATGCGCAATCCCTGATATGACATATCCTGCCTGCATCGGCGCGGGCTAGCCCTCGGATCCGTCAAAGGCAGGACCACCAACGTCCGTGACCAGCCCAATGTTTGAAAACCCACCCGCATTCAATGCGCCCATCACCTGAACCACGCGCTCATAAGGAATGGCACCATCTGCGCGTAGGAAAATTTTGTCGTTTTCACGTACTGCGGAAACCGCGCGTAATTTCGCAATCAGCATGCTTTCTTCGATTTCCGCGGATTGAATCAGGATCTGACCCTCAGCCGTCAGGGTCACCGTCAATGGTTCTTGTTGATCACTGGGCAAAGAATTTGCCGCCGTTTTGGGCAACTCAACGGGCACGCCCACCGTTAACATTGGGGCCGAAACCATAAAGATGATCAACAAAACCAACATCACATCCACAAAGGGCGTGACATTGATTTCCGCCATCGGTGTACTGCGACGGCGGCGACGTCCCTTTTGCCCTTGGCTTTTGATAACGCCTGCACCCA
>CAXACF010000502.1:0-1951 GCA_963967125.1 uncultured Rhodobacterales bacterium
TGGGCAGTGCCACGCTCCACCTCTACTGCATTTGAATGGATGATGCGCCAGCGTGGCGATTTGGACTGTCTGCATGAACCCTTTGGAGAAGCCTGGTATCAGGGCGAAGAGCCATTGTGGCAACGTTTCAAAGAAGGTGACAAAATTACATCTGGCCTAACGTTGGAAACAGTTTGGGAGGATATCAAAAAGCGTGCTGAGCAAGGTCCGGTTTTCATCAAAGATTTTCCGCATTACATCAATCACATATGGGACGCAGATTTTCTGTCGCATTTCACGCACGCATTTTTGATCCGTGACCCAAAGAAAACGATCACGTCAATGTATGACAAATGGCCAGATTTTCATGAAGGCGAAGTTGGCTTTCCCGAACAACGTGCATTGTTCGATTTAGTAACCGCATTGAACGATGGGACGCCCCCACCTGTTGTTGATAGCGATGATTTATTGGAAAAACCACACGATATGGTCAAAGCGTTTTGCGAGTCCGTAGGGATCGAATTTATGCCAGATGCCCTGACTTGGGACATGGGTGCCGATACAGGACAGTATAGTTGGTGGGACGGTGGTTCATTTCACCAGAACCTAAAAAATTCGACTGGGCTGAAGCCGCAAGTTCGGAAATATGTCGAATTGGATGATGCCCCTGAACGCGTGAAACAAGTGCATCGTCGCATGGCGCCCCATTACGCGCATCTGTATCAACACAGAATTACAGCCTAACAAATCACTAATCACCATCTGGTTGATGTGTCGCATTGTAATGTATCAATATTCCTTGGTTACTGGCATTATCAAAGCATAGTCTTCAAGGAGTGCTGAAAATGGCTAGCGAAAATTCGAATATTCTTGTTCTGAATGCAGGTTCATCCTCTATTAAGTTTGCCATTTTCGATATGGAATTAAATGAGCGGATCAGCGGAATTGCCGAAGGCATTGGCGGCGCATCCTCGCTGACAATTGAAGGCGAAAGTAATCAAATCCCATTTATAGATCACCAATCTGCGCTGAAGGCGGTGTTAAATGCACTTGAAACCAAAGGGTATGCTCCCAACACGCTTGCCGCTGTTGGTCATAGGGTTGTTCACGGGGGACGCAAGTTGACGACGCCTATGCGCGTGAACGCCGATGTTTTGGCAGAGATCGGACAGTGCACGCCGCTGGCCCCACTTCATAACCCTCATAACCTTGCGCCCATTATCGCACTGCAGGAACAAGTACCCGATCTGCCGCAATTTGTCAGTTTTGACACCAGTTTTCATGCATCAAATCCCGATGTCGCGACGCGCTATGCCATTCCCAAAATGGTAGAAACCAAAGGCATTCGTCGTTACGGATTCCATGGGCTTTCTTATGCGTCGCTAGTTGAAAAACTACCTGAGATTTCGGGCGAAAAACTGCCTTCACGCCTATTGGCATTTCATTTGGGCAATGGTGCTAGTCTTTGTGGAATTCTAAATGGTCAATCCATCGCAACGACGATGGGATATTCGCCCTTGGATGGGTTAACGATGGGGACACGTTCTGGTGGGATTGATGCCAACGCAGTGTTGCGCTTGGTTGAAGACAACGGCCTTGACCGAACCAAGGCAATTTTAAACCACGAAAGCGGACTTCTTGGCCTGTCAGGTGGTAAGTCTGACATGCGGAATTTGATGGTAGATCCAAGCGCTGACAGCGCTTTTGCTATTGAACACTTTTGTTATTGGTCATTGCGTCACGCAGGAAGCCTTATATCCGCCATGGAAGGTTTGGATGCGATCGCGTTTACGGGCGGAATTGGCGAAAACGCTGTGGGAGTAAGGGCGCGAAAAGGAACGTCTTAACATGGTAGTCTCCCGGTTGATTGCGGCTCTTCACGCGGCCGCATGGAATGATTTTCCCAGGGCTGCCGGCGCCCCCAGCGCCGCACGAGCCCGCCCCGACGACATAACGACGCGTACAACGATCG
>CAXACF010000503.1:0-1949 GCA_963967125.1 uncultured Rhodobacterales bacterium
GGCGTGGCATAATTTGTGATGTAGCGCCATCCCAACTGTGCCCAGAACTGCACCACAGGCCCATGCGCCCCGCAGTGTACCCTCACGGGCCTGAACATTTTTCGGGTCTTGCAAAACCTTTGGCAGCCCATTCGCGAAACAGCGAATTCCATCTATCGCCAAGTCACGCGTGGCCTGTGTCGCCTCTTGGGCATAAAGGCCTTCGGCCGCATGTGCGATGGCGTTTAGGCCGCTTGTCACGCTCATCGCAATCGGAAGCGATGTTACAAGCTCGGCATCATAAAGCACAGCTGCGGGGCGCACCTTGGCATCTGTCAGCGTTGTTTTTATGCCGTTTTCCGTTTGCCCCAAAATGGGGGTCGCCTCACTGCCGGCATAGGTCGTTGGGACTGCGATTTGGGGCAGGGCAGTGTTCAATGTGATCGCCTTGCCTAACCCAATGGTCGACCCACCGCCAATGGCGATCACACAATCTGCATTGATTTCACGCGCATGGGCAACCGCATCGCGTGTCACGTCCAGGGGCGTGTGCATGGTCGCACGTGAATAAATGCCTGCCGCATGATCCCCAATAATGGACGCAATTTCGTGGGCTGCATCGCATTGTTCAGGGGTGGTTAGTACCAAAGCACGCGATAAGCCCATATCATCCAAGATGCGACCAAGCGTGTGGCGGGCCCCGATTTCAAAGTGTACATTTTGTTTTGTTTGCGCGTCCAGCACGATCGATATTCCCCTTGGAATAAAAGAGTAGCGCGAAAAAGTTTTATGTTGATCGAATTTCATTTGAGCTACATAACTTATTGTTATGAACTTGGATCCGCGATTACTCTCAATTCTGGCGGCCATCGTTGATCACGGTGGGTTGACCGAAGGCGCCAAGGCGCTTGGCAAATCACAGCCAAGCGTTTCGCGTTCGCTTTCAATGCTTGAAGATCGTGTGGGAACGCATCTTTTTGAACCGAACAAACGCCCTTTGGTTCCAACACTCTTTTGCCTGTCGCTTGCGGCAGAGGGACGAAAAGTGCTCGAGGCGCAACGCACCTCTGCCATGTTAATCACACAGTATAAGGGTGGGAAAAGTGGAGCGGTGCGCATTGCAGGAACCCCATTTTTCATGGACGGCGTTATTTCCGAAATGCTGGCATCCTATCAGATGGAAAATGCAGGGTTGCGCATTGATCAAAGCTATGGATACGCCAGTGAAGTGAAAACGGGTCTGCGCAGTGGCAGTTTGGATTTGGGTGTTTTGCCGATGAATACAGCCGAGGTCGATGCGGATTTGGACTTTACGCCGATCTTACCCGGTCGCAATGTGATTGCCTGCCGCGTTGGACATCCATTGTTACGTAAAAAGGGCCTGCGGGTTGGGGATATTGCGGAATACGCCTGGATCGCGCCGCCCGCGAATTCACCCCTCTACCACGATTTGCGTCGCGTGCTTGAGGGGATTGGCGTACGTGATTTTAAGGTCAGCTTTAGTGGTGGATCGCTGAGCGCCGTTTCAAACGTTTTGACGGGATCCGATGCATTGACGGTTCTGCCCTATTCGGTTGTTTATAGCCTTAGACGTCAAAACAAATTGGCGGCACTTTCGGTTAAAATTGATCATCCGGATCGAAATTTGGGATTGCTTTATCCCAAAGGGTCCCTATCGCCCGCGACATCGCGTTTCATCAAATACCTAGAGGCAGAATTCAAAAACCTGTCCAACGTCATTCAACGACATGAACAAAACGAATTATGGCGACATGGTGGGAAACGGCATTAATAACTTGGGCAATTAGTAATGATCAGGACTGCTTATTATCTATCTATGTGTTGGCACTGTCGGAATAAACCACCTTGCCCGACATTGTGCTGAATATTAGATAATTAGCCATGTCCAATCCAGTATCCTTCCGTTATTTCAAAACCAGCCCTGAGATCATCCAACTTGCAGTTATGCT
>CAXACF010000504.1:0-1928 GCA_963967125.1 uncultured Rhodobacterales bacterium
ACTCCATGGACCATTCGCCAATGACGCCATCAACGCGGATGGGCGTGAATTTGCCTCCGCTGGAATGTCTTGGGACAGTGTAAATGACGTGGGAATGCAGATATCCTCGCATACGCCGATGTCCGCAGATAGCGAAATTTGAATATCCTGATCTGCCACCTTTGGGGATATCAACAACGGCAAAACAACCGACTTTTCGTATCCAATCGTGGCATATTCATCGTGGCCAAAAATATTCGGTGCGGGCCATTCGATGGAAATATTTTCTACGTTCTGGCTTGCGGAAAAATCAAACTGTGGGGGGAAGCCCGACGCGCCGGGGCTGCGCCAATATGTTTTCCACCCATCCTCTAGTTCCAATACCAATCCAGCAACGCGTGTGCCATCGCTTGCGATCCAACCATTCAGGATCACGGCCGATTTAAACCCATCTGCGAAGGCAGGTGAGACGATAGCGCTACTCAGAAGCATGGAACGTAGGAAACGTGTCAGCATGTTTCTTTGTGCGAAAAAAATACTAACTTGCCAAGTCACAATATGGCGATAGGCTAGTGATCAGGAGTGAGTGAAAATGAATACCGATCCCGGTGCTCTGAATAGCCGATCATTGTCGGGGCAATTTTTGATTGCGATGCCTGGAATGGGCGATCCGCGGTTTGACAAATCGCTGATTTTTCTATGCGACCATAGTGATGAGGGGGCGATGGGTTTGATCGTGAATAAACCCATCATTGAAACCGATTTTGCCGAGATTTGTGATTTCTTGGATATCGAATGCCCACAAGAAAGGGATGTTCCCGTTCTGTATGGTGGTCCTGTGGACACCCAAAAAGGGTTGGTTTTGCATTCACCTGAATTTCACACAACCAAGTCAAACGAACTTTCCTCGAGTGCATATAGCCTAACAGGAACACGCGACGTGATCGAAGCGATGGCACAAGGTACAGGACCAAAATCCGCCTTTCTTGCGATGGGATACGCGGGTTGGGGCGCGGGACAGTTGGAACAAGAGCTGAAACAAAACGCTTGGCTCACTGGAACGTGCGATCATGATCTGATTTTTGGAGAAGATCATGACGTTAAATGGGAAATGGCCCTAATGCAGGCGGGGGTTGATCCGCGGTTGTTGATGCCCTCGCTCGGGCACGCTTAGCTTCTTGGCGCAGCGGCGCGTGTTAAGCGGTCATTAATTGCAATTCCAAGCCCATGGTTGGGAATGGGTGCAATGGCGATTTTAGAACCCGTACGCGCATCTAATTCATGCAGCATCGAAAAAAGGTTTGCCGTTGCTTCGCGCAAGTTGGCAGTGGGCGATAGGTTTAAGTCGCCCTCTATTTCTCCAAAACCCAGTGATTTTTCATCGGCCCCAAATTCGGTTGCGTTTAAACGCATGGATGCGTTGGGGGCATAGTGAGAGGTGAGCTGTCCTGGAGCTGTGATAGTATCCACATCTGTTAATGTTTTGATGTCTGTCCCAAGAACGGTCTGGATGTCTTCGATTGTAATGTTTCCGGGGCGCAATATCACTGGATCATCCAATAAACTGATGATTGTGGATTCAACACCCATCTCACAAGCACCACCATCAACCACCGCATCAATGCGCCCATCTAATCCTGCAACCACATGATCTACGGTTGTCGGGCTGATCTTACCCGACG
The DNA here is from genome assembly GCA_963967125.1 of uncultured Rhodobacterales bacterium. Classification (GTDB taxonomy): domain Bacteria; phylum Pseudomonadota; class Alphaproteobacteria; order Rhodobacterales; family Rhodobacteraceae; genus HIMB11. The sequence goes on from CAXACF010000504.1 coordinate 1,662, forward strand.
GATTTGCCGAGGGTGCGGCTACGGGACGCGCCAGTTTCGACAGTAGCGTTTGTGCAACGGGATGGGCAGGCACGCGAATGGCAACCGATGGCAAACCCGCACGCGCCAGTTGTGAAATTGCACAATCCTGCTTTGCGGGAAGGATCAAAGTCATGGGGCCGGGCCAAAACGCATTGGATAATCTTTCTGCCGCCTCAGACCATTCCACATAATCGCGCGCCATTGCGGGGGATGCCATGTGACTGATCAGGGGATTAAAGCTTGGCC
>CAXACF010000505.1:0-1927 GCA_963967125.1 uncultured Rhodobacterales bacterium
CCTGTTAGGTTTCAAAGGCCGGGTTGTGTGTAAGCTGTGTGAGAAAAGTTTGTTGTACGCACATTACACATAACCCCCTTATCAAATAATGTTGGCCCTCCCAACCCAACCGGCAAGCCCAGCCCGGACTCCAACTTCCACCCGGCCCACACAATCGACATGGGCAACAGGACATATTCAAACGGCGCAACTGTCGCAGCAGGCGCACTGCGATAGGCTTGGGATAGGCAGTATCCTACTCCTGTGGCAAGAATGCCAATCAGGACAAAATACGACATATCTGCTGCGCTTGGGACAATCCATGCACGAAGGAGGAAGACCAAACTGGGATGTTCAACGCCGTCTACAAATTGCCCGCCGCCAACGATTAAACCGCTGATCCCGCAGAACAGAACAAATGTGATCTGGATGTAAAACGCCATTGCGGATGCTTTGGTTTTTGCAAGCTTTCGTGTCAACACTTGCATGGTTGCGTAAAAAAACGCAGCAAGGATTGGCAACAGGTAAATCCAAATACTTATGTCGCCCCGCGTGCTGCCTTGGGCACGCACCATGATAAGCGTGCCACAAAATCCGACGATCACCGCGCCCCATCTGCGGGGGCCGACCCGTTCACCCAAGATTGGGATCGAAAGAACGGTGATCATAATCGGTGCGATAAAAAACAGGGCCGTTGCATCAGGCAGCGGCAAAACCGCAAGTGCTGCAAAATATGTCATGTTTGATGCAAAAACCATCACCGCACGCAATGCATGCAATCCCGGTTGATCGGTTTTTAGGATGCGCCAGCCGCCTTCTAAATGAATCAAAATAAGTGTAAAAAACAATCCAATTGCAGAGCGTAGAAAAACCATCTGGTGCAATGGATATTCACCAGAAAACCGTTTTATGACCATGTCATTGACCGAGATAAAGAACATCCCCAACACAATGAACAGAATGGCGTAGCCAGATTTTGAAGGGAGCATGCATCATCCAATCATTCGGGTCCCTATCAAAATAATCGAGATTTGAGAGAAAAACCGACATAATACCGACGTTATACCGACACGTTACCGACGTTGGTTTTGGGGGTGTTGTGGGCATGTCAGCATATGATCGTTCACCAATCCGGTTGCCTGCATAAACGCATAAACAATCGTTGGTCCGCAGAATTTGAACCCCTGTTTTTTCAACGCCTTTGACAGGGCCTCTGCTCTTTCAGTTTTGCTGGGGACTTCGCTTAGATCACTCCATGTGTTTTGGATTGGTTTGCCGTCCACAAAGCCCCAGATAAAATTGCTATACCCCTGTTCCTTCTCGATGATTTGCCACGCCCGGGCTGATGCAAACGCCCCTTCAATCTTGCCACGGTGGCGCACAATACCTGCGTTTTGCAGCAATGTTTCAGTTTCCTGATCGCCCCAATTGGAAATTATATCAGGATCAAAATTGTCGAATGCAGCTCTGAAATTCTCGCGTTTTCTCAGAATTGTGATCCAGCTTAAGCCAGCCTGAAATCCCTCTAACATCAGGCATTCAAATAATTTTTTCGAATCGTAAACGGGCACTCCCCATTCTTCATCATGATAAGCTTGATATAGCGGATCTCCCTCCGCCCAGCGACACCGTTCCATCGTTTTGATACTTTCTTCAGGGTTTATTAGGAATTTCAGTTTCAAATCAGCCTCATCATGGAGGAAGATGATGGTTGATCGCAAGCGTTATGACATTGCCGCATCCGAGGATAACCCGCTGGATTAGGCGACAGCTCGGCGTGATTCAGATGTTTTGTCGTATTTGCGCACAGCACTTGAGGAAAAAACTGCGCTTTTGGCCTATCAACCGATCGTGGCAAGCCGCGGATCACAGGGTGCGGTGTTTTACGAAGAATTAATTCGCATTCCTGACCCAACAGGGCGCATTATTCCCGCACGTGATTTTGTTT
>CAXACF010000506.1:0-1922 GCA_963967125.1 uncultured Rhodobacterales bacterium
CTCTAATCCCCAAACCGCCAGATGAATGCCGCGTTTGTCGATGCGGGTGCCGTTTTGGATTGGGATCACCTCGCCAATCCCTTCATCTTCGATTAACCCCGTTAGACGTTCACGTGCGCCTTCAGAAAAGCTAGCGATGACAACAGGTGCCGTTTTTGATTTATTCTTAACATGATCCGCTAACGCACCAAAAAGGCTGACGTTTTCCAATTGACGCTCAGGCGAAAAATTGCGTCCAATGCGCCCGCCTGCATCTACCACACCCGGTCCAGAGGCCTGTGCAAGGGGGTGAAATTCGATTACCCGATGCCCGTCAAGTGCTGCGGTAAATGCCGCGTCCTCCATATAGAGTAATTCAGGCGAAATCGGTTTATAAACCGTATCGATGCGCGATTTTTGATCCATCGCGATTTTGCGCGTTTCGTACTGATCAACAATTGTATCCCAGCGCGAAAGCCGTGCTGCAGTGACCTGATCATCAATCGTAACGGTCGCCTTGGGCAGATAATCAAACAGGGTTTCAAGGCTGTCGTGAAAAAACGGCAACCAATGTTCCACACCTTGATGTTTGCGCCCTGCACTGACGGATTCATACAGGGGATCATCCGTCCGAGCCGCGCCAAATTCGATCCTGTAATTTTGACGGAACCGACGAATGGCCGCATCATCCAAAATCACCTCGGACACAGGGGCGAGTTCGATCAGATCAAGCTTTTCTGTCGTGCGCTGTGTCGCCACGTCAAAGCGTCGCGCCCCATCCAAAACATCGCCAAACAAATCCAAGCGCACAGGTGATGCGTGACCCGGTGGGAAAATGTCAATGATCCCGCCGCGAATGGCATAATCGCCCGGTTCCATCACGGTTGGCGCCTGCGTAAAACCCATCCGCACAAGGAAATTACGCAAGGCGGTCTCATCCACACGCCGCCCGACCTCGGCGCGAAAAGCGGCCTCTTTCAAAACGTGACGCGCTGGGATGCGTTGCGTGGCGGCATTCATCGTTGTCAGCAGAACAAAGCCTGTGGGCATGTCGTGGACCAATGCAGCCAATGTTGCCATACGCGCCGCCGCGACATCCGCATTGGGGGACACGCGATCATAAGGCAAACAATCCCACGCGGGAAATTTGATCACGGGCACATCAGGGGCAAAGAACGCCAATGCCTCGGCCATGGCAGACATGCGTTTGTCATCCCGCGCGATATGCACCACGGGTTCCCCATGCGAATGTAATTCGCGCAGAACCAATTGGGCGTCATACCCTTCGGGCGCACCGCCCATTTTGATGTGTTGCGTGCTCATAACCTGTCCTGAATGCTTAGCCTGCGTGAGTTAGGTCAAAATATTTGCATGTGCAAGGTTATAGATCATTCCCCAAAAGGTACTAAGAAAGATTGTGAAGGCCGCCACCATCATACAGAGGCGTCTATAGCGCGTGATTAAACCATAATAGGTTTCATACGTGACATCCGCGCCTTCCAACTTCCGTGCGAGCCATAAGCGCAATGGCACAACACTTAGCAGCGGAACGAAAAGCAAAAAAGTGGCCTGCAACAGTTCATGATCATATAAGAAGCCCGAAAACCCCCACAGCGCGATCACGAACGACACAGCCCCCATGGTCAAACTGGGATAGCGGATTTCGGAGTAGGACAAGGCCACCTGCGCCTGCAGCAATGTGGCATCCATCATCCGCGCCTGAACATCTGCGTCTGCGTTTTTGCCAAGTTTCCAATAATAATAGGGCAAGCCCATCACGCGGGATGTAATCAACGTCCAGATCAGGATCAGCAACGCCCAAAACCACATACTGCTAAATGCATATGTCTCCCCTTGGTTCACTCTACCTGCCCTTTTCATTCCTGCCGCATCTGAGGCATACCCTAGCGAGGCGACAGGGTTTTGCAAGCGCACGCATTCGC
>CAXACF010000507.1:0-1919 GCA_963967125.1 uncultured Rhodobacterales bacterium
GACGAAGGTTATGGGCCAAACCCAACTGCCATGTCGGAATTGGCCGCCAAACACGATCTAATCATTTGCGTAGATTGCGGCACACTTAGTCATGAGGCAATTGCTGCGGGCCACGCCGCGGACATCATCATTTTGGATCACCATTTGGGGGGTGAAACCCTGCCCAACTGTTTGGCCGTTGTGAACCCAAACCGACAGGACGAAACAGGGGATTTGGCGCATCTGTGCGCAGCGGCGGTTGTGTTCCTAACACTGGTTGAGGCACGGCGTGTTCTGCGTGCCAAGGGGGCTGGGGATGGCCCTGATTTGATGTCCTATCTGGACTTGGTCGGACTTGCCACCGTCGCCGATGTGGCCCCGCTGATCGGGGTGAACCGCGCCTTTGTACGCCAAGGCCTGCGTGTTATGGCACGGCGCGAACGACCGGGCATTGTGGCCCTGTGCGATTTGGCGCGCGTTGATACGGCCCCAACCGCCTATCACTTGGGATTCGTTTTGGGACCGCGCATCAATGCAGGTGGGCGCATCGGTCGGGCGGATTTGGGCGCATGCCTTTTGGCCAGTGCCACACCGTCCGAGGCGCAAGCATTGGCCCAACGATTGGACACCCTAAACAGTGAACGCCGAGAGGTCGAAAACCACGTCCGTGACGCCGCCCTTGCTCAAGCAGAAGCACGCGGTTTGGACGCCCCACTGGTTTGGGCCGCAGGGGATGGATGGCACCCGGGCGTTGTTGGCATTGTCGCCTCGCGCCTGAAAGAGGCGACAAACCGACCCGCCATAGTTATCGGCTTTGATGGGGATGAGGGTAAGGGATCAGGCCGTTCCATAACAGGGATCGATTTAGGCGCACAAATCCAAAAGCTCGCCTCAGAAGGACATCTGAGCAAAGGCGGCGGGCATAAAATGGCCGCGGGGCTAAGCCTGACACGCGCGCAGCTGGAACCCGCGATGGCGCGATTGGGCGAATTAATGGCACGTCATGGCGCGGGTGATTTGGGCCCTAAGGATCTGCGCCTGGACGGCATATTGATGCCCGCGGCAGCGCAGGTTGAATTGGTTGAATTGCTGGAACAGGCCGGGCCCTTTGGTGCGGGTGCTGCGGGCCCCCGCTTTGTCATGCCAGAGGTGAAAATCCAATTTGCCAAACGCGTGGGCAGCAGTCACCTAAAACTGCGCATCGGTGATGGTGTGGGTGCATCGGTGGATGGCATCTGCTTTGGCGCGTTTGATACGGAACTGGGATATGCCTTGGAAAATCACGGCGGACGGTTGGTCCATGTGGCAGGACGGTTGGACATCAACACATGGCAAGGCCGCCAATCCGTTCAATTGCGGATCGAAGACGCCGCCTTTGCGGGCGAATAAAAAAATTCGTTAAAATTTTATTCCAAAAGACGATTTTCCTCTTGCACAGATGCCACGCCTCGCCTAAACACCGCCTCACAGCAGCGCTGGCCCGTTCGTCTATCGGTTAGGACGCCAGGTTTTCAACCTGGAAAGAGGGGTTCGATTCCCCTACGGGCTGCCACTGTTTTGCTTTATCATTTAAAATCAAATACTTAACTGTGAAAAGTTGTCACTTTTTTATGCGAGTTGGCAATTAGGCACTTGTTGAGATTACTTTTTTCAAATCAGCGGACCGACTGTAACGGCGTGCTTCTTCTTCGGTTTCTTGTCCAAGCCACGCCAATCTTTGCTCCAAACTCGCCCCATTTTCATTAAAAATGGCTGCACGACCCTTTCGGATGCCGTGCCTCGAAAGGTTGAAACCCCTTACATCGCAACCAAGTCACGTGCTATTCCCATCGCGCAAACATTGGGGGACGCAAAATGCAAGAAATATGTTGGGCCTGTGAGGGGCGGATTGATTTTTCTAATCGCAACCCCTTTTACCGTTGTTTTTGCGAGGACTGCGC
>CAXACF010000508.1:0-1911 GCA_963967125.1 uncultured Rhodobacterales bacterium
CAACTGCCCCAATTCCCCAAGCGAAACTTGGCGTTTCAGATCATCTGACGGAATGCGTCCTGCGCGTCTATATAATTTGAATGGATCGCCCAATAAAATTTTATAATCCTTTGTGGTAACGTGTTCATAAACCTTAGAACTGCACTCCCAATCATACCCGACCACACCTGTTGCGGGATTTACGCCAGATGAGAAATATTTGTGACACAGTCGTTGGTCGTTATCTAATTTCCAACGTCCTGGCAAAACTGATTTGTTATTCGGATAAACCAACCATGCCCCACCTTGAGGATCGCGATATTCTATTTGGGTCCCATGAAAACCATCATAGGAAATGATCGTCGTATTCGCGATTTTTCGGCTTTGATTATCGGCTGTTTTCTTCGTGGGTTTTGATGTCTTTGACACCTTTAGGACGGTCCAGTGCTTTGCATGCGCCACAACAATCGCTCCATCGCGCATGCGATCCCCCAATGCGCCCGTTTCGTGTTTTGGACAGGCAATCAGTTGCCCATATTTTTCAGCAAGCTCAGAAGGCAGCGACGCTTTATCTACTACACCACAGACATCGTCGGGATTCGGGTAAGGTTTAAGAATGCGCAAACCAGAATCGATTGCATCCGTATAGCGATGCGTTGTTGGCTGGTTGGTGTATTCAAAACCTTTATCACGAAACACTTGTTCATCATCAGTAACCATTGGGTTGCATGCCAATGTCATCAAACACATTGGAATAAGAAATAGGGGTCTCATGTAAATACTCCTGAACCGCACGCTTAACGTAGCTTAACCACAGGATAACAAATAACAACCCAAGGTTGATGTGTAATTTATTTCGCAATCCGCATATCGACGCGCAAACCACCACCCTGCGCTTCGGACAAGATCAAATGTCCACCATGCGCACGCGCGATATCATTGGCGATAGGCAGGCCAAGACCGACACTAGACCCCTTGTTTTGATTTCGGGCGGGGTCAAGGCGGGCAAAGGGTTTTAAGGCATCTTCACGTTGATCAGGCGGGATGCCTGGGCCGTTATCCTCGACCCGGAACGTCACAAATGCAGCGTCACTGTGCAAGCTTAGGCGTACCTGATCCCCATAGCGAAACGCATTATTCAGCAGGTTTTCCAATGCGCGTTTCACCATGTTTTCGCGCATCATAACAACGGTTTCATCGGCATAAATATGCAACTGCACCACCTGCCCCATGCGTGCATAATCCTGCACCAATCCATCCAGAAATGTGATCGCATTCACGGGTTCATTGCGGCTGCGATCTTCGCCAAGGGTTTTGGCGTAAACCAAAAACTCATCCAATAGGATGCGCATATCCTCAACATCTTGCTCCAATGGTTCGCGGTCACGATCCTCAAGAATCGACAAACCCAGTTTTAGGCGCGTCAGTGGCGTGCGCAAATCATGACTAACCCCCGACAGGATCAATGTGCGTTGTTCAATATGGCGCTCAATGCGGGAACGCATGTTCAAAAATGCATCCCCCGCTGCGCGCACCTCAATCGCGCCGCTGGGCGAATAAGCCACATTTTGCCCACGGCCAAAGGCCTCGGCCGCGGCTGCCAAACGTGTGATGGGACGCAACTGGTTGCGCAGATAAAAGAACGCGATGATTGTGAAAATTCCCCCAAAAAACACCATGTTCACAATCAACTGATGCGGGTTTGATGCCGACACACGACGCCGCGCAAAGGTCAACTCCAATTCCTCATACCCCGGGATCGCCATGCGCAAAATAACAATACGATCATCTGGTAAATCCACACCACGTAGCGATGCAACGCGCGATAATTCACGGATCACAACAATGCCCGTTAAATCATAAAACCGTCGCGTGGGTTTGAATGCCCCATCGGGGTTCACACTGAGTGAGATATCCAAGGCATCCGCAAAG
>CAXACF010000509.1:0-1904 GCA_963967125.1 uncultured Rhodobacterales bacterium
GTGTTTACGCGCTGGCTGTGCATCGCAGAAACCAAAACCTGATGAGCAAGATGGATGATTTGATTGTCCAAGTTGGGGATACCCTGCTGCTTGAAGGGGCTCCTGCGGATATTCAACGCCTTGCGGATGAAATGAACCTGCTGGATGTGTCAAAACCCAAAGAGCGCGCCTATCGTCGCGGACATGCCCCCATTGCCGTTGGCACCATGATTGGCATTGTTGCATTGTCCGCGCTGGGGATCGCGCCGATTTTGATGCTGGCCATTGTTGGTATGGCAATTGTGTTTCTGACCCGCTGCATCGACACGGAAGAGGCGTTTTCATTCGTTGATGGACGGCTTTTGTCCCTGATCTTTGCCATGTTGGGCATTGGCGCGGCCCTGCAACATTCAGGCGCTGTTGAAATGATTGTAATGTCCTTGGCTCCCGCATTGAAATGGATGCCCGGCGTCTTCGCCATCTGGGCGCTGTATCTGCTGACCTCGATCCTGACGGAAATGGTGTCCAATAATGCGGTTGCGGTTGTGATTACCCCCATTGCGATTGGGCTTGCGGATGCGCTGGGATTTGATGCGCGTCCTTTTGTTGTGGCGGTCATGGTTGCAGCATCCGCATCATTTGCAACGCCGATTGGGTATCAGACGAACACATTGGTTTCTGGGCCGGGTGGGTATCGATTCACAGATTTCATGAAAATCGGAATTCCCTTGAACCTTTCTATCGGGATTTTGGTTTCGGCGGTGATCCCATGGGTCTTTCCATTGTGATCGGGCTTGCCCATTTGAGCAGAGACGAATAAGACAGTCAGGACCAATTCAACCAGGAGGGAACAATGGCGGGCCATTCCAAATGGGCAAACATTCAGCACCGCAAAGGGCGCCAAGACGCAGCGCGCTCTAAGCTGTTTTCAAAGCTATCCAAAGAGATCACTGTCGCTGCAAAAATGGGCGATCCTGATCCTGAGAAAAATCCACGTCTGCGCCTTGCCGTGAAAGAGGCGAAATCAAACTCGGTTCCCAAGGACGTGATTGAACGCGCGATCAAAAAATCGACAGCAGGGGACGGCGAAGAATACGAAGAAATTCGTTATGAAGGATATGGACCAAATGGGATCGCCGTGATTGTTGAGGCGATGACCGACAACCGCAATCGCACTGCATCAAACGTGCGATCCACTTTTTCCAAGAACGGTGGAAACCTTGGCGAAACAGGCTCTGTTGGGTTCATGTTCGAACGCAAAGGCGAAATCGCCTATGAAGCAGGCGTTGGCGATGCCGATGATGTCCTAATGGCCGCAATTGAGGCGGGTGCGGAAGATGTCGAAAGTTCAGAGGACGGGCATTTGATTTATTGTGCAGACACAGATTTGCACGAAGTGTCCAACGCTTTGGAAACAGACTTGGGCGAAAGCCAATCGACCAAACTGATCTGGAAGCCAACCACAACAACAGAACTGGATGTGGACGGGCTGCGTTCGCTTATGAAATTGGTGGATGCGCTGGAAGATGATGATGATGTTCAGCGCGTTACAACGAATTTTGAGGCCAATGATGAGGTCATGGCCGCGCTGTGAATTTGATGGCGGGTACGCTGTGCCCGCCATATTTGATTCTGTGGATAACGTTCAAAAAATTCAGGGTCATTGCCCAGATTTTTTTGAGATTGGTGATTCTTAGATAGAAAAACAATATCAAAATATTACCTATGGTTGATTTATTTGCTGCTAATGCGATACCAATTAAGTATCTGATATTATTTCTTAATTAGATTACATCTAAATCATTTATACTTATAAAATATAATCTAAAGAAATTATAAAAATCCAAAAGGATAATCTTACCATTCCAAAGTTAGTTTGTTGTTGTATTGGATTGTCACAAGTTAGGGATAGATCGGCAGAAAGG
>CAXACF010000510.1:0-1904 GCA_963967125.1 uncultured Rhodobacterales bacterium
GCGCGAATGTCGCGTTGGTTGTGTTTGTTTTGGCTGAGACTAATCCGATTTTTTTGGCAGATTACGCAGCTATTTAATAGTTTGCGATGCCATCCAACCTTGTCCAAGAGTATCTTTCTTATGCTTGAAATTGTCAAAAATGATATTTTCCCGATCTTCTCGGTTCTTCTTCTGGGTTTTTGTCTTGGCAAATACAAAATCATTTCGCGCGAAGAGGCATCAACTTTGAATAAGATAGGGTTTTTGGTTTTCCAACCGGCCCTCATATTCACGTTAATTCTTAATACGAATATCGCTGGAATATTGTTTCAAGCGCTTGGTCTGTATGCGCTAGCGCAAATAGTGTTATTTTTGCTCACTTTACTGATTTGCCTTAAGTTTTTGAAACTTCAGTTGCTAGAGGCTTGGTTGGTTTCGATGTGTGTCGTTTTCGTCAATACGTTGATGTATATCTGGCCAATCTCTCAATTGATGTATGGCAGCGTTGCGAACCTACCGATCAATGCTGTGGTTCTTTGGGATGCGACCGTTGTTTTTGCGTTCTTCATTATCACAACAGATTTTATTGCAAATACGCGCGCATCATTTTCATTTAAAACGACCGCAAGGCGTTTGATCCAAAATCCGGTATTACTATCGATTTTTTTGGCCTGTTGCTTGAAGATAATGAATTTTGAAATTGATATTTCTGTCATCACTGCGCTGGAATTTATAGGCCCAGCCGCGCCGCCTATGATGCTGTTAGCATTAGGAATAATCTTATCTCAAAGTCGTTTGGTTCCTAACATCCCAATTGCTTTGATCTCAGGAACTAAGCTAATTGGCCTGCCATTTTTATTATTAATGTTGATCGCGATGTTCAGGACCGACGCTCACTGGGTAAAGCTATTGTTGTTTAACTCCGCGGGCCCTTCCGGAGCCATGGCTTTTGCACTTGCGATGCTATACGGTGCAAACACCAAAATTATAGCACCAGTTATTATCTGGACCTCTCTCTTATCCCTACCATTGTTGGCGATGCTATCTTAGTGTGCTTATTGCGTTGAGGTGATTTTTGCGGTCTTGCAGAATAGACTCATAGCTCAGCAGTGCTTTGGAAGTTAGTTATTTAGTTCAATGTCAAAATAAACTGCCATGCCTGACATCTATAGTGGCATTGCTCATCAGCCATGCCTATTTCACAGTTCATTTAACTCGCAAAGGTTGCTTGCAAAGCTCAGTATATTTTGACGCCAGAAGGTGCCGAAATTTTGGTTTTGCCCATAAATATCTGTGGTAGAGGTGTCGCATGACAGGCACTTTTACGAAATCGGTTTCATCAAATTGTATGTGACATTGTTCCTCAGCGCGTTCTTGGCGGCCACGATATTTCCTGCGCAATCAGAAACACTGCTTGCCTATCAGATTTCGCAGAACCCGAATGCGTCTGCTACGTTGATAGCGGTTGCCACGTTTGGCAATGTTCTGGGGGCTCTGGTGAATTGGGTTTTGGGGCGATTTGCATCCAAAGCGGGCAGATGGTTTCAGGTGAAAGAAGAACGGCTTTCACGCGCCAAAGATTTCTATTTTAAATATGGGCGATATACCTTGCTGTTTAGCTGGGTGCCGATTGTCGGGGACCCAATTACCATTGTTGCGGGCATCATGCGCGAACGGCTTTTGACGTTTTTGGTGTTGGTAACAATTGGCAAGCTTGCGCGATATCTATTCGTCGCAGGGCTGATCAGCGTCTTTATTTAGTTTTATGGTCCATGTCGCAATACTGCACACCGATCCATGCCTTTGCGCAATTCTGTGACTGGTCAATACAGGTGGCCCTAGGCTATGAAAACAGGCGGTGAACCCCCCGTTATGGCAGCGATCGGGGCGCGTACTCTTGCGGTCTTGGATGCGGCACGTCAAAG
>CAXACF010000511.1:0-1903 GCA_963967125.1 uncultured Rhodobacterales bacterium
GTGTGCTATTCAGATCTTGAACAAAAGAAAACAAGCGATAAATCCCAAGCGAACCACAGAAAAGACGATGCAAATTCAGCCGCGTGATCAAACATTGGCGTCCCTGTCGCGGCACGAATCAATGATGTTACATCAAAGGCCCCAACCAGCACCGAATCTGAACTATGAAGATAGGCATTTAGGTATTCACGTTCGTACGCTAAATCACCGTCGTATAAAGAGGGCCATACAAGAAATACGGTGAGACGCAGCCGCGCGACATCCTCTAGTGCTGCATCCAGCGCAGCACCCGTTAAAACGCGGACATCAATCATGAAACCTGTGCCGTCCAATCCGCCAGATTGTAATAGGTCACAACGCGTGTGATTTTATCGTTCGATAGTGAAAAAAACGACCCTGCGGGCAGTTTATAATTTTGGCCCCGCGCTTCGGGTAATCCCGTATCCGTTTTTAGGTAGGTGCCGTTCACAACATATTCCGCCGCAGCGCGGGAACCGTCAGGGTTTGAAAATATCACCATGTCTGTCAGGTTTTCACGATAGCATTCGTTCATATGTTGGCAAAAGCTGCGAAACGCATCCTTGCCAATGCGTACCTGCCCTTCATTCACATGATGCGCCACCGCATCATCCAGACAATTCAACATGCCATCGACATCGCCCGCATTAAACGCATTGAAATATGTTTGGATTGTTGGATGCATCTATCCCTCCAATGGCGGCCCCCAGCGCCGCGTTAATTGATCAACAATTTGATCACGGGTTTGTCGATAGGACGCCAGCTTCGTTTCCCGCGTTTCACCTAATCCTGTTGGATCAAGGATTGGCCAATATTCGACCGTCAAATGAAAGAACCGCGTCAACTCTAGTGCGCGTCGTTGGCTTGCGGGCGAGAGCGCCACTATCAAATCGAACGAAGATAAATCATCGCCCCATTGTTCCATTTCATCAAAACTGCGCGAACGGTGACGTGACAATTCGACACCGATTTCTTCGCAGGTGGCGATCGCAAATCCGTCTATTTCCAGATCATTGAGAACACCAACCGACTGAACATATGTGCCTGTGCCATAGAGTTTCTTCATAATGCCTTCGGCCATTGGCGAACGCACAGCATTATGATCGCAGCAAAAAAGGACCGATTGTGGAAGGTCCTGCCCCATACCTAGCCCCCGAAATGCAAAACGCAGATCAATGTGAACAGGCGGCGTGCAGTGTCATTGTCGATGTCTGCCTTGCCTTCCAACCGTTCTGAGAGAACACGCGCGCCCTCGTTGTGAATGCCGCGGCGTGCCATGTCGATCGTTTCGATTTGACTTGGGGGCATGTTTTTGACGGCGTCATAATAGCTTTCGCAAATGGCCCAGTAATCTTTCACAACCTGACGAAATGGAGACAATGACAAATGAAATTCAACCGCCTTTTCACCCGCCTCTGTTGACACATCAAACACCAAACGTTTTTCACGGATGGACAGATCCAACCGATAAGGACCCGCAGGAACGACGCGATCATCGCGTTTCGGCAATGAAAAAACATTTTCTTCCAGCAGATCAAAGATGGCGACGCGCCGCTCTTGCTCAATCTCGGGCGTGGGCGGCGGTAGGTTTCGATCGTCGATTTCTATATGTGCAATACGGGTCATAATTCTTCACCTTCGTCTTTGGGCTACTTGACCTTTGAACGCTTTGCAATGGTTCTGTGTGGGAATCAATCTGATCAGGGTGTATTGATCTGCTTTAGGCGGGCTGTCACGGACAGGCCATGCGCCTCTAATCCTTCAGAGGATGCCAGACGTTCTGCAGCTGGTCCAATCTGCGCCAACGCGTCTGGCGTCATGCGCGACAGCGTCGTGCGTTTCACAAAATCCATGACAGACAGTCCTGAACTAAACCGCGCAGAAC
>CAXACF010000512.1:0-1898 GCA_963967125.1 uncultured Rhodobacterales bacterium
TCCAGAGGGAGGACGCCTTCGTGCTTAAACTCGTTGCAAAATCTCCGGCCGAGGGCCTGGTTCCAATCTCTGTCGGTACGATGGAACTGAATGAAGTTGTTCCCGCGGCCATCACATCCATCGCCTGTTATCAAGGTCATGCGGATGCGCTTTCTGCAGCACTGAAAGAGCATCATGGCATGGCGCTGCCCAAAACGGGACAGGCGACAGGACGCGCGGGTGCGCGTGCGATTTGGGCGGGACCATCCGTATTTTTGGTGGGGCCAGAACCGCATGCAGACCTGTCAAACCACGCCGCAATCGTCGATCAAAGTGACAGCTGGTGCGTTTTGAACCTGAAAGGGGCTGATGTCGAAGCGGTCCTTGCCCGTCTGAGCAGTGTGGATATGCGCCGACAGGCGATGAAAAAGGGGCAGGTTGTGCGTTCGCAACTGCAACATATGAATGCGATTTACCACCGTGTAGGTGACGATAGTTTCGATATCTACGCGTTCCGCTCGATGGCGAAAACCATGGTGCATGATATTGATCGCGCCATGCGATATATTGCGTCGCGCGGATAGGCTTACCCTAATTAAAAACGATCGCGCGATGACGCGCGATCCGCGCAATGGTGAAAAATCGGTTTATCCCCCTAGACTTCGCACTGCGCGCACCTCATATTTTCGCAATGAGCCTGCCACCCGGATTCCTTGATGAACTGCGCACACGTGTGCCCATATCCCAAGTTGTTGGGCGCAAGGTGTCGTGGGACATGCGCAAGTCAAATCAGGGCAAGGGCGATTATTGGGCACCCTGTCCGTTTCATCAGGAAAAAACCGCGTCATTCCACGTGCAGGACGCCAAGGGGTTTTATTATTGCTTTGGCTGTCAGGCCAAAGGGGATGCCATTGGGTTTATCAAAGAAACCGAAAACGTTGGGTTTATGGAGGCGGTTGAAATCCTAGCTGCCGAAGCGGGAATGAGTGTTCCAAAACCTGACCCCAAAATGGTGGAAAAGGCGGATCGGCGCAAAGAGCTGGCCGATGTTATGGATGAAGCCGTGCGTTGGTTTCAGATGTCCCTGAACATGGGCGCTGCTGCAGATGCGCGGGCCTATCTGGATCGTCGTGGATTAAACGGCGAGGCGTTGCAGCAATTCGAAATCGGCTTTGCCCCGAATGATCGTGCGGGCTTGAAATCTGCGCTGATGGGGCGCGGAATTTCCGAACAGCAGTTGGTGGATACGGGACTGATCATCAAACCCGATGATGGTGGGGCCAGTTATGATCGGTTCCGTGGGCGCATTATGTTTCCTATTCGCGATGCGCGCGGACGCTGCGTGGCCTTTGGCGGTCGCGCGATGGATCCGAATGCGCGGGCAAAATACCTGAATTCACCCGAAACCATTCTGTTTGATAAGGGGCGTAGCCTTTATAATCACGGGCCTGCACGTTCGGCCGTGGGGCGAGGACAACCCTTGATTGTTGCCGAAGGATATATGGATGTCATCGCATTAGTGCGCGCTGGGTTTGAAGGGGCGGTTGCACCACTGGGCACCGCGATTACCGAAAACCAATTGGCGATGATGTGGCAAATTACACCTGAACCTATCATCGCGTTGGATGGGGATAAGGCAGGTTTGCGCGCGGCCTATCGTTTGATTGATTTGGCGATGCCGCTGCTACAAACGGGCCGCGCCTTGCGGTTTGCCCTGATGCCAGAGGGGCAGGATCCCGATGATCTGTTGCGTGCCAAGGGGGCGGGTGCTGTGCAGGCCATCTTGGACAATGCGATGCCACTGGTTGAATTGCTGTGGCGGCGTGAAACCGAAGGCCAAACCTTTGACAGCCCCGACCGCAAGGCCGCGTTGGATAAACGGCTGCGCGGGTCGACCAGCCAAATTCAGGATCAAAACC
>CAXACF010000513.1:0-1886 GCA_963967125.1 uncultured Rhodobacterales bacterium
CATGCCGCCGCCAATGCATAGGGTGGCGAGGCCTTTTTTCGCATAGCGACGCTGCATTTCGAACAACAGTGTATTCAAAACGCGGGCACCTGATGCACCAATTGGGTGACCAATTGCAATTGCGCCGCCGTTTACGTTTACGATTGATGGGTCCCAACCCATGTCCTTATTAACCGCGCAGGCCTGAGCAGCAAAGGCTTCGTTCGCTTCAACCAGATCCAGATCAGAAACGGACCAACCCGCCTTGTCCAAGGCTTTGCGGCTCGCGTAAATGGGGCCAACACCCATAATTTTTGGATCCAAGCCAGCAGTTGCATAGGATGCGATGCGCGCCATTGGTGTGATGCCACGCTTTTCCGCTTCTTCAGCTGACATCAACAATACGCCCGCAGCGCCATCATTTAGGCCAGACGCGTTTGCCGCTGTCACACTGCCGTCTTTGGTGAAGGCAGGGCGCAATTTCTGCATGCTTTCAATCGTGGCGCCGTGGCGGATATATTCATCTTTGTCGACGACAATGTCACCTTTGCGCGTTTTGACGGTGAATGGGATCACCTCATCATCAAAACGTCCCGCCTTTTGCGCCGCTTCTGCTTTGTTTTGAGAAGCGAGTGCAAATTCATCCTGCATATCGCGGCTGATCTGCCATTGTTCTGCAACATTTTCCGCAGTTTGGCCCATGTGATACCCGTTGAATGCATCCCACAATCCGTCACGGATCATGCTGTCGATGTATTTCATATCGCCCATTTTTTGACCCGCACGCAAATGCGCAACATGGGGCGAAAGTGTCATGTTTTCTTGGCCACCGGCACAAATAATGGACGCATCACCGAGTTGAATGTGTTGTGCACCCAATGCAACGGCACGCAATCCAGAACCACATACTTGGTTCAGACCCCAAGCCGCGCTTTCGATGGGAAGGCCAGCATTGATGTGTGCCTGACGCGCAGGGTTTTGCCCCTGACCCGCTGTCAAAACCTGGCCCATGATTGTTTCTGAAACGTCGGCTTTATCAATACCTGCGCGTTCCACCAATGCTTCAAGTACAGCCGCACCCAAATCGTGCGCAGGTGTGTTTGCAAAAGATCCGCCAAAACTGCCAACTGCGGTCCGTGCAGCAGACGCGATAACTACGTTTGTCATAAAGTCCTCCATCTCATGGTGCGTGTCGCACGCCCAGAGACATACCGAACTTGCTGCATCGCGGCAACAGTATAAAAGTGCTATGCCGTCGCAGCCTCTTGCTCTGAATATCCTTGATGCCAATTCGGATTGACCGTTGGGGCGCCCCAAAAATACCCCTGTTGGCAATCAACCAGCATTTCACGCAGCCACTGACTGTCACCTTCGCACTCAACAGCTTCGGCAATTGTGAACATACCAAAGTGGTCAGAGATCGACCTAAGTGATTGTATCATAACCTGATTATCAGGATCCGCTGCGACATTTTTGGTGAATTGTCCGTCAATCTTTACGATATCAAATGCGAAATCGCGCAAATAGCGAAATGAGGTCGTTCCCGCGCCAAAATCATCCAAGGCAAATGTGATCCCGCGCTGTCGCAAATCCCGCATGAAATGCATCACCAGTTCAGGAACCAACATTGCCGAACTTTCCGTGATTTCCAGAATAAGACGATCCGCAATCGAAGAATCGCGGCGTAAGGCGCGTCCCAAAATATCCACCCATTGACCATAGCCAATAGAGCGCGCGGACATATTAATAGACAACCGTAAATCAGGGTATTTGGTCAGCTCGGTCAAACCCAGATAAAGAGCGGTGCAATCAATTTGTCGGCCATGCTCAGTTTCCTCGGCCCAAAAAACAAAATCACGCCGCGCTGTCGCGTAATCCAGCGGGTTATCCTCGGATGCGGCAATGTC
>CAXACF010000514.1:0-1875 GCA_963967125.1 uncultured Rhodobacterales bacterium
CGGGCATCGGCGCAGACGTTGCGCGCAAAGCAAAAGAGCAGTGGCATGAGGTGATTGCCTTTGACATTACCAAACCGTCTGTTTCGGTTTATCAGTTTGTTCAAGTTGATTTGTCTGATCCAGCCGCTATTGCAGATGCCGTAAATGCAGCACAGGGAACATTCGATGCGCTGATAAATAACGCGGGCCTGCCACCCAGAGAGGGATTGGGGCGTAAAGTTTTGGAAGTAAACTACCTTGGTCTGCGCGACATGACACAGGCGATGTTGCCCCGTTTGAATGCGGGCGGTGCCATTGTGCACACGGCCTCGCGTGCGGGGGCACATTGGCGGGATAATTTGGCGCAGGTTAAAGCGCTGCGTGCCTGTTCGTGGGGTGACATTGACGCATTTATCCAGTCGCATAATATTGATGACACACGCGCCTATAATCTGTCCAAAGAGGCCGTGATCGTGGAAACCATCGCCACAACAGAGACGTTTTTGGCCCAAGGTATCCGTGTCAATTGCGTCAGCCCTGCCGCCGTTAGCACAGGTATATTGGATGATTTCACCAAGGCCTTTGGTCCAAAGGTTGCGAAAAACATTGCCCGCGCGGGACGCCCGGGACATCCATCGGAAATCGCAGATGTGATTTTGTTTCTCGCCTCTTCGCAAAGCGCATGGATCAAGGGGCAGGACATCACGATTGACGGCGGGATGAGCGCCATGGGCATGACCGATATGATGGAACTAAAGGGATAATTCATCACAATGAAGCTGTTTTCAGACAAAAATCGCCCCGTGCATATGGGGCAATATCCAACAGAACGGTTAAAACGCATCGACACCGTCGATCTGAATACAGCCCCCAAAATGCAGGCCTTGTCATTTCGCAGGCCCGAGGCCCCCGAAAATATTGTAAACGCCATGGGCGAATATCAGGCCATGTTGGATGCCATTCGCGATGGTCTGATCAATAAAACCAAGGCAGACATACCAACAGATCCAACTGAACGGGCACATCACATAAAGGGATTTGGGTATTTTTCCGATGCCTCAATGATCGGAATTTGCCGATTGGATGATCGCGCAGTTTTGGATGATCTAATCCAAAACCCTGATATCGAACGATTGACCCATGCCCTGCGCACGCGGCAAACGAAAACATTGGCGTCGGGCATTGATGTCATCATGGCGGACCTTAAAGATTCGATGGAGGCGCCGCCCACAACGATTGACGGGCACACACATGCCATTGTGTTTTTGTACGAAAACCCACGGGACCTGATGCCAAATGAAGTGGGGTGTGATTGGCTTGAGGATGCGCATGCGCATCGCGCCTGTTTACGCTCAAATGAAACAGCAGCGGTAATTGCCAATTACATTCGTCTCTTGGGGTATGATGCAAAATCGCATTCGGGCGCGGCCACTGATGTAGATTTAAATAAACTCGCGCTGGCCTCTGGTCTGGTTTGGGCGGATCAGGGGGAATTGATTGCGCCCTATATCGGAAAGAACTTTGGATTAGGGGTGATCACAACCACGCTTGATCTGGCAACCGATCGTCCACTGGCCCCGCGCACAGAACAACCCTGGTTCAAAACCCAAGGTCCCGCATGGTGGTTGGGCAAAGGGTTTTCCAAAAATGCATTTAATCGTGATGCGTTTTCTAAACGTAGATTTGTCGATGGGCCGCATCCCTTTGAAAACCTGAAACGTGTCGAAACACCCACAACCTATATTGATGAGGCGCGTGTGGCCCGCGTTCCAAAACGCACGGATATGTTTGCGCGCGCGCAATTTGGCGATATGGGCAAAAACCTGCAAGAGGGGGCCAAGGGCGGCTATTACGCACGCAAAGCCGCGCCATCCTGTGCACAGCGTCGCGCATTGG
>CAXACF010000515.1:0-1872 GCA_963967125.1 uncultured Rhodobacterales bacterium
CCTTGGGTCACACGGCCCTTGGCGCGGCGTTGTTGGGCACGCGCAAGGCCAAGGGTCAGTTGATGGGCGAAAAATTCGTCATAGGCCAAGCGTTCGCGTGCAGGGTTTTGGGCACTCAACTCAGTCAAGGATGTGGGTTCATGCGCATGGCGCACAGCATCCTGCCAATCGGGCCAACCTGCGCGTTATTTTTGTGTGGGATCAATCCATTCTGCCAAATCGGGTAACAGCGTCACCGCAGAACGTGTCGCCCGTACCATGGTTTTTTGCGTAACCCCTGCGGTCAGCGGGTAGATTGGTTCAAATTTTGGGATCGTGTGCAATTCTTCGGGCGCGATCACGTATTCGGGATGCACCATCTGGGCGACTCCATCGAATAATTCGACCTTGCCTGACACAATCCGTGTCGCCCCAACAGGCAGCATTTTTTTCAGATAGTCGCCACGGGCATGGAAAAACACCAATTGGAACGTGGTTTCCTGATCTTCAACGTGAACACGGTAGGCCGCGGTTTTTGTGCGCCCTGCTTTGTGCGTCCCAACTGTCACCTGAACCGTCAGAACGTTGGGAAACTCCGCGCCCTGAACCGTGGCAACCAGATCGCGTTTGATGCCGCTATAGGGCAGTGTGAACAGCAAATCGCGCGGCCGTGTGATGCCAAGATTTTCAAAATTCTTCGCAATTTTTGGCCCTACACCATCCAGAACGGTTAATGCGGAAAAAAGGGGGAATATGATTTCGGGGCGCGTGCTCATAACCCTGTGATCATGTCAATCCATTGGTCTTCGTCAATTGTTTTAATGCCAAGGTCCGCGGCCTTCTTCGCCTTGGACCCTGCGCCTGGGCCTGCAATCAACAAATCAGTTTTGGCAGAAACCGAACCTGACACCTTTGCCCCAAGGCTTTCGGCGCGTGCTTTGGCCTCGGCCCGGCTCATCCGTTCCAAGGTGCCTGTAAAGACAAGCGTTTGTCCCGCAATCGGGCTGCCGTCGGTTTTGGGTTTTTCCGCGTCTTGGATCGTCAGATGTGTCACCAATCGATCAATGCCGTCCCGTTCAGCCCCCGGCGCAAAGGCCAGCAATAGGGATTGCGCCATAACCTGCCCCACACCGTCAATGGCAATCAGATCGGCATAGGCGTCAGATGTTTGATCCTGTGCCTGATCCATCGCTTGGGTAAATTCGGCCCAATTGCCATAGCGCGCGGCAATCAAATTGCCGGCCGCCTCGCCCACATGACGGATCCCAAGACCAAAGAGCAGACGCCCAAATCCGATCCTGCGTTTATCCTCAATCGCCGCAAACAGGTTTTGTGCAGATTTATCGCCCCACCCATCACGATTTTTCAAGCGGGCCAAATTGGCACTGTCCCGCGCCTGAAGCGTGAAAATATCAGCAGGTTCATTGATGGGCAAAATGGGATCAGCAAAAAACATTTCAATCTGTTTGGCGCCCAATCCGTCAATATCAAAGGCCTTGCGCGCCACGAAATGTTTCAAACGCTCAACCGCCTGTGCGGGGCATATCAATCCGCCTGTGCAACGGCGCACCGCGTCCCCCTCTTCCCGAACAGCGGGGCTGTTGCATTCGGGGCATGTGTCGGGAAAGACGAAAGGCACCGCATCAGCAGGACGTTTGGATAAATCAACGTCCGCAATTTTTGGGATGACATCGCCCGCGCGATAGACCTGCACCCAATCGCCGACGCGAATATCCTTACCATCGCGAATTGAGTCGCCATTTGAATCGCGTCCCTGAATGTAATCTTCGTTGTGAAGCGTTGCGTTTGACACAACAACACCCCCGACCGTTACAGGGTCAAGCCGTGCAACAGGGCTGAGTGCGCCGGTGCGCCCCACCTGAATGTCGATGC
>CAXACF010000516.1:0-1855 GCA_963967125.1 uncultured Rhodobacterales bacterium
CGCGTTTATGAACAGGGGTTGGGCGATCCTTTTTACCACGCCCTGCAGGACGTGGCGGTTGGCAATAGACACAAACGATTTCGTGACCCGCATCCACCAATGCATCCAAGATTGGCACCGAAAAATCGGGCGTACCCATAAAGACCAATCTCATTTCAGCTTCCTTGCTTTGCGCAGCAACATGTCACGTTTGACCTTAGAAAGGTGATCAAAATACATCTTCCCATTCAGATGATCGATTTGATGCTGCACCGAGGTGGCCCAAAGACCAACAAAATCCCGTGTTTCCAATTCGCCCGCGTCATTTAGGTATTCAACTGTCACGGCACGTGGACGTTTAATCACGGCTGACACGCCTGGCAAATTTGGACTAGCTTCTTCATGTGGACGTAATTCGATTGAGGAATGAAAAATGATGGGATTGGCCATTCTGACCACCTGCCCACGTTTTTCAGATGCATCCACAACGGCCAATCGCACCATTTCGCCGATTTGATTGGCCCCCATACCAACACCGGGCATCGCCTCCATCGTGTCAATAAGATCCTGCCAGATAATGCGGTGCGCCTCTGTAACTTGCTCAATTTCCGCAGCAGGCGTGCGCAATCTTTTATCAGGCCACGGCAGGCAGGGACGCACCGCCATCGTTAGGCCTCTTTCCCGCGCGCGATATCCCGCTTGAGCTTTTGCATTTTGCGGGTGATCATTTGTCGTTTCATCGCGCCAAGGTAGTCAATGAACAACTTACCGTTCAAATGATCGATTTCGTGCTGAACACATGTGGCCCAAAGTCCATCAAACTCTTGGGTCTGTTCGCTGCCGTTTAAATCCATCCAGCGCACTTGCACCTGTTTTGGCCGCGTCACCTCGGCGAATTGATCAGGAATTGAAAGGCAGCCTTCTTCGTACACATTTGTCTCGTCAGAGGCCGCAATGATTTCAGGATTGATCAAAACCATTGGATTTGGCGCCTCATCTTCGTCTTTTACGCAATCCATTACAATAATGCGATCCAGCACCCCAATTTGCGGTGCAGCCAAACCAATGCCCGGTGCGTCATACATCGTTTCCAACATATCGTCGGCAAGTTTGCGAATGCGGTCGTCGACGTCAGGCAATGTTGCACACATCTTCTTTAGTCGGGGATCAGGGTGTATCAAAATCGGGCGTGTCATGGCGATCCATCTAAGGCATTCGTCGGTTTAGATCAACGGCCCTTGCGCAAGAGTGCGAAATCGCTAGCTTACCATAAAATTTATATTCGGAGCGGCACATGAACTTTGACGAACGCATAGAGCGACGCGGAACCCATTCGGTGAAATGGGACATGATGGAAAGCCTATATGGCGTGCCACAGGATGATGGGATCGCAATGTGGGTTGCGGATATGGATTTTCGTCCCCCCACCTGCGTTCAAAACGCATTATCCAACATGGCCGAAGTTGGCGTTTATGGGTACTATGGAAATGATGCGCCCTATCGAAATGCGATCTGCTGGTGGATGCAGGAACGCCATGGGTGGACCGTAGACCCCAGCTGGATTTTCACAACACATGGTTTGGTAAACGGAACGGGTATGTGTGTAGATGCCTTTACCAACCCTGGGGATGGCGTTGTCCTATTTACCCCAGTGTATCACGCGTTCGCACGTGTGATCGCGGCCGCGGATCGCCAAGTTGTCGAATGCCAGATGCCGATTGAAGATGGCCGCTATGTTATGGATTTCGCAGCCTACGACGCGCAAATGACCGGAAATGAAAAAATGGTCATTCTATGTTCCCCGCACAACCCAGGTGGTCGCGTTTGGAGCAGAGACGAATTACAAGGCGTTGCCGATTTCGCGAAACGTCACGAT
>CAXACF010000517.1:0-1853 GCA_963967125.1 uncultured Rhodobacterales bacterium
AACAAATGACCCACCGCACCAGATACAAACCGCAAACCAGCAGACACGAAATCCTCGGCCTCCATATGATGGCTTTTTGATGTGGCTGACAGCGCCGAAACCGTTTCAACGGGTCCCGTCAATGACAGCATCAAATCCAGGGTGTGGATCGCCTGTGATATCATCACACCACCCCCATCACGCGCATAGGTGCCGCGCCCGGGCGCATCATAGTAGGTTTGATCACGCCACCACGGAACCGAAACCTCAACCACATGAATATCCCCAAGATCGTTTAGGAGGAGACGCAACTGATCAACAACGGGACGGACGCGATGTTGTAACATGATCCCAAGGCGAACATCATGTTGCGCACAGATATCGACCAAATCACATGCATTTTGCAAATTACGCTCAACAGGTTTTTCCATCAAAATGGGTTTACCTGCATGTGCCAAGCGTTCAACAATTTCCAAACGCGCATTAGGCGGCGTTGTCAAAATCACAAAATCCACATCCGATGCAATAATTTCACCAATGTCGTTTGCAGCACACGCACCCAAGTCTGGCCATTTTTGGACAAAGGCATCACGACTGTCTGAGTTACGTGCGTAGACGAGATCGAGCGTGATAACCGCGCTATTCAATATGGCCTGCGCGTAAGTGCCAGAAACCATTCCCAAACCAATCATCGCGCATTTCATTGCCAATTCCCCAATCTGTTATTTGGAAATGTGGCACAGTGATTTCACTGGGTCTATGCAAAACTGATCAGAGAGGCAACGTGCAGGCCTCTTGTGTCACACCCTGCGTCATCACAATATCTGTTGATGAAAACCCGATGTGCAGGGTGTATGTCCCCCCGTTCACACGCCAGCATCCGGAACCAATATCGAAATACGCGAAATCACGGGCAGAGAGGGTTAAGTTTACCGTGGTTTTTTCACCCACGTTCAAGGCCACTTTTGCGAAGGCACGCAGTTCTTTTTCAGGGCGATCAATGGCTGCGTCATGATCTGAGAGATAGAGTTGAACAACGGTCGATCCGTCGCGGTTCCCGATATTTGTAACGTCGACAGACACCATAACATCGCTCTCAACTGAACGCGTTGAGACATTTGATAGCTTAAATTCAGTATAGCTGAGCCCATGGCCAAATGGGAACAAGGGTGTGATCCCGTGTTTTTCGTAATGACGATACCCGACAAAAACGCCTTCGCCGTATCGAACTGTCCCTGCAGCGCCTGGATATATTTCGGGGTCTTGGCTGTGGCTTGGGTTATCCTGCCATCGCGCGGGAAAGGTTTGCGGCAAACGGCCCCCTGGATCGGCATCCCCAAACAGGACATCTGCAATCGCGTTTCCGCATTCTTGGCCCGGATACCACGCCTGTAAAACTGCGGGTGCCTGCGTGATCCAAGGCATTTCCGCAGGGCCACCCGTTTGCAGAACAACAACCGTATTTGGATTTGCGGCACAGACGGCATCGATCAACGCATTTTGATTGCGCGGCAGGTCGATGTTTTCCAAATCGGACCCTTCTGTGTCCCATTCGCCCGAACGGCCTACAAAAACCACTGCCGTATCGCAGCGCGATGCCGCAGCAACCGCTGCATCAATTTCAGTCTGTCCAAGGACGCGCGACACACCAAAACGGAACGCCGTGAAATACAAATTATCCGCAGGCTTGGTGCGCAATTCCATCACGACGGAAACGGTTTGCCCCGCGCTCAGGGTGACATGCCCCGTGCGCTCATCACAACCTTCTTCAAAGAACGTGCGCCCCTTGCTCCACGTATCCCACGCATCCACAACCAAGGCGCCATCAACGTAAAGTTTCGCATACCCCGCAGCATGCAGGCCAAAACTGTGTT
>CAXACF010000518.1:0-1835 GCA_963967125.1 uncultured Rhodobacterales bacterium
CGTGCTACGGGCGGTTACATAATTTGCAGCACTTGAATCGGTGAACTGACATTTGCCTGCATCACTGACCGTGCGCCACGCAATTCGAATGCCGCCTGTATCATCAATCCCAAGGGGCCCAACAACATATTCAAGTGTAAATGTTTGATAGGTGCGAACCTGAACGGGATCCAGTGGGTGCAGCGTTGCTGTGCCCAAAATTGCAGGATCCTCTGACGGCAGAACAGATGGGGCGTTATCGCCGATCAGATTTGGGTCAATCGCAATTTTTTTGGGGGCTTCTGACATGTGTAATCCACCTGATTATTGTGTGCCCCCAAGTAACACCCCAGTTCCGCCACCACGACAAGTCATTTTTCAACGACGTGTCAGTGGCGGCGGCATTTTTGGTGTTATGTGTCCTGCACTAACCGTGTCTTGCGACGCATCTGCAGCTGATAGATCAAGGCCACCAGCAAGAGTGCAGGAATGTAAAACAGCTCTTTCGGGGGGCGATCCGCGGCCTGTTCAATTTGGACAACCTCCCAATCCCAATCAATGCCCAATTGCTCGGCAGGTCCACCAAAGGCAAGGCCATCTACAAACACTTTTCCCGCGTCTTGGCGGAATTCGATGCCTGCATGATCGCGCAGTCGTGTTTCACCATCTGCACCCGCCGCTGCCAGAGGTAAGAGGAAGCGGGCATCAATCAGATCACCGTTTAGATTTTCACCAGTCATACGCACGCGCAGGGATTGGTCATCGGCTGCCTGCTCTGCAATCACGAACAAATCTGCGGCGGGGCGTTGTTCAAATTCAGGGCTCAATTGATTTAGGAAATAACTCGGCTGAAACAAAACAAACGCCGCGAACAACAAAACGGCACTTTCCCAAAGTTTTGATTTCACCATGAAATAATTCATGGTGCCCGCCGCAAATAACAACATCGTGATCAGCGCAAAGATAAAGACAAAGACCGCCTGATAAGGTCCCACATTGATCAACAACAGATCCGTGTTAAAGATGAATAAGAACGGCAAAAGCGCGGTTCGGAGTTTTTAGACTTGCTGCAGCAAAAATTGAAACATTATGCCGCGCAATAAAAAACGCGGATGCAATGACACCCGCGCATTCATTTAAAGCCTTCCCACCTGTTAGGCGTCTTCCATCACCTGGGCGAAGGATGTGAAAAACTTTCCCGCCAGTTTTTTAGCGGTGCTTTGGATCAAACGACTGCCCAGTTGGGCAATCTTTCCGCCGATTTGTGCCTTGGCCACATATTTCAAAATCGTGGTGTCACCATCTGCTGTTAGGGTGACATCCGCCCCGCCTTTTGCGTGGCCAGCAGCCCCCCCATTTCCCTGACCAGACAGTGAAAACGCATCAGGTGCACCAGATTTGTCAAGTGTCACTTCGCCCCCAAATCGCGCCTTAACGGGTCCAACTTTCAACACCACTTTTGCCTCCAACTCGGTGTCAGAATGCTGGATCAATTCTTCACACCCAGGGATGCATTGCTTTAACACCTCAGCATCATTCAGCGCGGCATAAACCTGATCTTTGGGCGCATTAATGATGATTTCATCAGCCAATTCCATCGGCCAGTTCCTTTCTTAACAACAGGGAAATTTAATTTTTGCCAGTTGATCTGCCTGTTCGGGCGTCAACTCGTATTTTTTGTGAAAGCTCACCAAATGTTTAAACAGCCACGTCGTGAAACACTGCATCATCTTACACCTCTGCCCGCGCGGCGCGGCGCTGTTTCACCAGTTCGGCCAAGATAGACAGGGCGATTTCATCAGGGGTCACGGCGTTGATGTTTAAACCTGCGGGTGCCTTAACGGATCGCACTGCAG
>CAXACF010000519.1:0-1829 GCA_963967125.1 uncultured Rhodobacterales bacterium
TGTAGCGGTTTAAACTTGAATATGGCATGTTTATCTCTTTGGATTACAAATTGCACAAAGCCATTGCAGAGATTACAAACCCCGTCGAACATAATGATCTTCACCTCATCCGGCTTGTCGCCATGCTGAAGCAGGATGGGCCAATCCCTTCTGCTCCGTTTCAGGAACTTGAGGTTTTGTTGCCTGCAAAAGATTTCAAGAACCGTCACGCCTCAATCCTGCTAAGTCTTGATGCAACGCTTGCGGCCTTTGCCGAGCTGGATCACAAGAACGCACAAAGCAATTAAGCACATCCCCCAAAAAAATATCCGCCGCACATGGGGACACATGGCGGCGGATCAGTAAGCGTTTGTCGCAATCCGAAAAGGGATTAGGCGATCCCGAAAGACATGAGGTCGGACAAAACCAGGGACAATGGCACGCGACAAACGCCTAGGCAGTTACAGAAAACCAGGAAGGTGAAGCGAACCAACCAAAATCACAACCAATGACGTCGCACCAATCAGATCCTGTGCAAAGGCACTGGGTGAATTTTTTAAGATTGTTTTGATCTGCATACGCATCGTTCGCTCCTACCACTTGTTGCTAATTTGTTCTCATTTTTAATCGAATTTGTAAAGAACTTTATGAGAACATTTGCGAACAATATGTTCAACAGGTCTCTAACCCACTGAAATCAAACGAATTGCCTGATCCTGATCCATCAGCCAAAGCAACACGCGCGCGGCCTCACCGCGCGCTGAAGTAAGGTTTGGATCGTCATTTATTAACTTTCTGGCATCTGATTGTGCTGTCGCCATAAGCGATGACATCGATTCCATATCTGCGATTCGAAACCGCGGAATGCCGCTTTGGGCTGTGCCGATCAAATCGCCTGCGCCGCGCATCTGCAAATCAACCTCGGATATGCGAAATCCGTCCTCAGTTTCGCGCAAAACTTCTAACCTGCGGCGCCCTGTTTCACTTAGGGGCGCTTTGTACAGCAGCAAACAGGTGCTTTTATCGCTGCCCCGCCCCACGCGCCCACGCAATTGATGCAGTTGGGCCAAACCAAAACTTTCGGCGCGTTCAATGACCATGATCGTAGCAGTGGGCACATTAACGCCCACCTCGATCACGGTGGTTGCCACCAATACCTGCGCCTCGCCCTGTTGAAACCGCGCCATCGCAGCATCTTTTTGGTCATTGGGCATTTGCCCATGGACCAATTCTACAACACCTTCACCCAAGGCCGCGCGCAGGCGTTTAAACCGATCCTCGGCCGAGGTGTAATCCAACACCTCGCTCTCCTCGACTAATGGACAGACCCAATAGGCCTGCTTCCCCTCGGCAATGGCGTGGCGCAGTTTGGCGATCACTTCATTAATGCGATCAAGCGATACAACAGCCGTGGAAATGGGTTTTCGACCGGGTGGTTTTTCGTCCAAAATCGAAACATCCATATCCCCATATTGCGCAAGGGCCAGCGAACGGGGAATGGGCGTTGCGGTCATCACCAAAACATCGACGGCCGCCCCCTTTTGCCCCAATTCCATGCGTTGGCACACGCCAAAACGGTGTTGTTCATCAATGATGGCAAGCCACAAATCATGAAACTCCACATCGCTTTGAAACACGGCATGTGTGCCGATCAGAATATGGATATCCCCGCGGGCAAGTGCTGCCAATTTTTCGCGCCTTTCACGTCCCTTATCCCGCCCTGTCAGCAGTTCAATCACCACCTGCGCATCCTCGGCCAAGGGGGCCAGTGCCTCTAGGTGCTGTCGCGCAAGGATTTCGGTCGGGGCCATCAAAACGCCCTGCCCGCCATCTTCGACCGCGATTAAAAG
>CAXACF010000520.1:0-1823 GCA_963967125.1 uncultured Rhodobacterales bacterium
CCGATCCTGTCCCATCCGTTCAGCGACGTTGTAGAATTGGGGCACCCCAGTCCGTCGAACGCCCGTGATGTCGTGCATGTTTTGGAACGTGGTGTGCAACTGGTGCAGCAGGGATCGGGGCACGCCCTGTGTACCGCTCCCATCGCCAAATCGGTTTTGCAAAAAGGGGCGGATTTCAAACACCCCGGTCACACAGAGTTTTTGGCGCATCTGGATCAAAAAACGAACGTGGTGATGATGCTGGCCTCGACCGATTTACGCGTTGTGCCAACAACCATTCATATCCCTCTGGAACAGGTGCCAAATGCCTTAACACCCGAATTGTTAGAAACAACAATTCGCATCACCCATCATTCGCTGACCGCACAATTTGGTATCCCCGAACCGCGCATGGCGATCACAGGGCTGAACCCGCATGCGGGTGAAGATGGGCGCATGGGCACAGAGGATGACGCCATCATCCGTCCCGTGATTGAAAAACTACAGGAAGAAGGCTTGATGCTAACAGGGCCACATCCCGCCGATACCCTGTTTCATGCGCGCGCACGTGCCAAATACGATGCGGCCATCGCCATGTATCATGATCAGGCATTGATCCCGATCAAAACACTGGATTTTGACGGCGGCGTAAATGTGACACTTGGGCTTAGCTTTGTGCGCACCTCCCCTGATCATGGGACGGCGTTTGACATTGCGGGGCACAATATCGCAAACCCGTCCTCAATGATTGCTGCGCTGAAATTGGCAGCAGAAATGGGCCAAAGATGAGCGCGATTGATCAACTCCCCCCTTTGCGTGATGTGATTGCGAACCACGGGTTAAGCGCACGAAAATCGCTGGGACAAAATTTTCTGCTGGATTTAAACCTCACGGCGAAAATCGCACGTGTTGCGGGCGATCTTAGTCAATGTGACGTGCTGGAAATTGGGCCGGGCCCCGGTGGTTTAACGCGGGGGCTGTTATCCGAAGGCGCGCGCCGCGTATTGGCCATAGAAAAGGATCGCCGCTGCATTCCTGCGCTTGAGGAAGTTTCCGCCGCCTACCCCGATCGCCTGCAGGTTATCGAAGGTGACGCGCTTGAGGTTGATCCCCTAACGCATCTGACACCCCCCATTCGTGTGGCCGCGAACCTTCCCTATAACGTGGGCACAGAACTGTTGGTGCGTTGGTTGACGCCGCCCCAATGGCCCCCCTTTTGGCAATCGCTGACATTGATGTTCCAAAAAGAGGTTGCTGAACGCATTGTCGCGAAACCAGGGAGCAAAGCCTATGGCCGTTTGGCCATCCTTGCCTCGTGGCGGGCGGATGCGCGGATCGCGGTGAACCTGCCACCTGGCGCCTTTACGCCACCACCTAAGGTGTCCAGCGCCGTGGTACACCTGACAGCATTGGAACGCCCCCGTTTTGATGCGGATGCCAAGGTGTTGGAACGTGTGGTTGCGGCCGCCTTTAACCAACGTCGCAAAATGTTGCGCGCGTCCTTAAAAGGCGTCGCATCTGATATCGAAGATCGACTGATCGCTGCCGGTATCAAACCCACTGACCGTGCCGAACAAATCCCGCTTGAGGGGTTTTGTGCACTGGCTCGTGAGGTTGCCAAAAAATAAGGCCGCATCATGCGGCCCTTTTTTATTCTGCTGCTTCACTTGGTGAGGATGGTTGATCCCCACCCTCACCCGCAGCATCCGTCTTTTTCGGACGCGGTGCACGGGGTTTGCGCGGCTTTTTAGGTTTCTCTGCATTGTCTGCGGCGGGTGCCGCATCTGCCGCGACGGGCATTTTATCGTCCATGATCGGCATCGCATCAACAATGGGTTGATCCC
>CAXACF010000521.1:0-1818 GCA_963967125.1 uncultured Rhodobacterales bacterium
ACGTGAAAAAATGCCCGACCTAAACACGGTCCGAAAGGCGCGCGTATGAGTTATTTAGAGTACCGCGTCAAAGCCATACCAACAGGGTTTCGCAAAATCTTTTTCATGAATTGGGGTTTGGTTTTGTTGGTGGTTGCGGCCGCCTCAGTTGGATTTTTGATGCTCTATTCCGTTGCAGGCGGGCAATGGGACCCATGGGCCAGTGCGCAAATTAAACGGTTTGGACTTGGGCTCGCGTTAATGTTCGTGGTGGCAATGATCCCCATTTGGTTTTGGCGCAATATATCTGTTGTGGCCTATATCGGTTCTCTCATACTTTTGATCATTGTGGCCTATTTCGGATCCGTTGGAATGGGTGCGCAGCGCTGGATTGATCTTGGTTTCATGCGCCTGCAGCCTTCTGAGGTATGCAAAATAACTATGGTCATGGTGCTTGCCGCCTATTACGATTGGCTACCTGCTGAGCGTGTTTCAAATCCTATATGGGTCATCGTCCCAATCATTTTGATTTTGATCCCTGTTGGCATGGTTGTCACCCAGCCCGATTTGGGCACCTCGCTCTTATTGTTGTTCGGGGGTGGAGCGATGATGTTTTTGGCAGGCGTCCACTGGGCCTATTTCGCCTCGGTCATCGCGCTTGGCGCGGGGGGTATTGTTGCAATTTTTCAAAGCCGCGGACAAGCATGGCAATTGCTAAACGACTATCAGTATCGTCGGATTGACACCTTCTTGGATCCTGCATCCGATCCATTGGGCGCAGGGTATCACATCACCCAATCAAAAATTGCCCTTGGTTCGGGCGGCTGGGCTGGGCGCGGTTTGATGCAAGGCACGCAGACGCGTCTGAATTTCCTACCCGAAAAACACACCGATTTTATTTTCACGACACTTGCCGAAGAATTAGGGTTCATTGGGGGCATGTCTTTGTTGGTCATTTATCTACTGATCCTTGCGTTTTGCTGGATTTCTGCTGCGCAAAATAAGGATCGTTTTTCAACACTTTTGATCATGGGGGTTGGTGTCACGTTCTTTTTGTTTTTTGCTGTAAATATGTCCATGGTCATGGGACTTGCCCCTGTCGTGGGCGTGCCCCTGCCCCTTGTCAGCTATGGGGGATCTGCCATGTTGGTTCTAATGGGGGCATTTGGCTTGGTCCAATCTGCCCATGTCCACCGTCCTAGAGGAGTACTAAGGTGACACTAAACGTTTTGTTCGCCGCGATTTCCGAACGCTATGACCAATATTTTGCCCCCCTGACCGCCGCGTTTGAAAAGGCGGGTTTGGATATCAACCTATCCGACAAACACCAACCTGATGTGGTCGACTACATCGTTTATGCGCCAAACAGTCCGGTTCAGGATTTCACGCCGTACACACGTTGCAAGGCGGTTTTGAACCTATGGGCAGGGGTTGAGGCGGTCGTGAATAATCCCACACTTACGGTGCCATTAACGCGTATGGTTGATCACGGGCTTACGCGTGGGATGGTGGAATGGGTCACCGCACAAACCCTACGCCATCACTTGAATTTAGATTTGTTCATTCATGGACAATCAGGCGAATGGTTGGATCAGCACACGGCCCCCTTGGCCCAAGATCGCACGGTGTGCATGTTGGGTTTGGGTGAATTGGGTCGTGTTTGTGCCGAAACACTACGAGATATGGGCTTTAATATGCGCGGATGGGCCCGCAGCGAAAAAACAATTCTGGGCGTCACATGTTATCATGGTGAAGATGGATTAAAGAACGCGCTAAGCGGGTCCGACATCGTTATCCTGCTGCTGCCTGATACACCCGCGACTGAAAACATTTTGAATG
>CAXACF010000522.1:0-1815 GCA_963967125.1 uncultured Rhodobacterales bacterium
ATACACGAGGTTTGCGACGCGAGTATTCAATCTGCGACGTAAAACTTTCTTAGTTACTTGAAAACGCGGCAGCAGCCCCAATCAACACCACCAGCAGTGATATCCGCACAGTCCATGCAAAAACCGCCATAAGGCCCGCCCGCGGTGGAGTGCCAGCCCGCATTGAGCGCAGGGTTTCAAGATTTGCACCAAGCGAACAAATCAATATCAACGTAGCACCCATCAGTTTCGCATGAAACGCGCCCGAGGTCGGCAAGCCGCCGTAGATCATACCGCTTAACAAATAGCCTGTGATCCACAACACCAGTACGGCAAAAAGCGCGAGCACTCCCATCAACCGAATACTTTGAACCACCTCTAGTGAGGGGCGCTGCCCATTGCGTTTATGAACATATTGCAGCACCCATCCGCCAACCCCAAGGCCGCCCGCCGCCCAGAGTGATATAAAGTGAAGTGTTTTTAACAAAACCAGCATGTCGTCCTCTTACAAACAAGCATCCAACCTGTCTTAGACTGTGGCGAAAGTTGGCGGTGTGTCCAGATAAACTTTGGATTGACTGACAAAACTGCTGATCACATATTTGCCAAAATCAGGAGGCGAACCATGGACGGTCAAAATTTACTTTATTGGCAGGAAAGAATAGACCTCGCCGCGGCATTTCGCTGGGCTGCGCGATTAAACATGCACGAGGCAGTTGCAAACCACTTTAGCCTATCTGTGAATGACGATGGCACCCAGTTCCTGATGAACCCCAATCAGAAACATTTCAGCCGGATCAAGGCGTCTGATATGTTGTTATTGGATGCGAATGATCCTAATACCATGAACAAACCAGGCGCACCTGATCCGACAGCATGGGGATTGCACGGTTCCGTTCATCGTAAATGTCCACATGCAAAATGCGTTATGCACGTGCATTCAATCCACGCCACAGTCCTTGCATCCCTTGCGGATAGTCGTTTGCCACCAATCGATCAAAATACAGCTATCTTTTACGAACGATATATCATCGACGAAGGCTTTGGAGGATTGGCCTTTGAAGATGAAGGCATGCGGTGCGCAGGTATGCTTCAGGACCCAAAAATTAAGGTCATGATTATGGGAAATCATGGTGTTTTGGTCTTGGGCAAGGACGTGGCCGATACATTTAATCGCCTGTATTACTTTGAAAGGGCCGCAGAAACATACATTCGCGCGTTGCAAACGGGTCAACCGCTTCGTGAACTGCCCCATGATATCGCAGCAAAGACAGCTGCCGAACTAGACGATTATCCAGATCAGGCGGAAAGTCATTTTGCCGAGCTAAAAGCAATATTGGATGAAGAAGGCAGCAACTACAGCTCCTGATTATATTGCATTTAAGATGTACAAATTCCTTAACATCGTGCATCACCCGTTCTGAAACTAGGGGTACAGAACGTTGGATCATCCATTTTCACTCAATCGCAGGCTCTTAGCCGAGGGTTTGGGCACCCTCTTGTTGGTTGCTACCGTCGTTGGATCAGGCATCATGGCAGACGCCCTATCGAATGATGTGGCGATATCACTGCTTGGGAACACCATAGCGACAGGCGCTATCTTATTCGTGTTGATCACGATTTTTGGCCCAGTATCAGGCGCACATTTTAACCCTGCAGTTTCATTTGTATTTTATTTGCGCGGCGATTTAGCGGGGGCAATGACCCTGTCATATATCATAGTGCAGATTTGTGGCGGCATATTGGGCACATGGGCCGCGCACGCGATGTTTGAATTGCCAATTTTACAAGTTTCCACTGTGGATCGCAGCGGATTTGGGAAGTGTATCAGTGAAA
>CAXACF010000523.1:0-1814 GCA_963967125.1 uncultured Rhodobacterales bacterium
TTGACGTCATGTGTGTGAACAGCTCCCCCCAGCCAAGCTGCAAGCGCAAGTGATTTGCCACCGCCCCCAGCACAATAATCAAGGATCGGACCATTTTGTTTGGGATCAAGCAGCGTGACAGAGGCCTGTGAATGCGCGTCCTGCAATTCGATCAAACCCTCCACGTAGGCTTCGGTCGTTTGCAACCCCACCGTGCGCCCCGTAACGCACAGGGCGGTGGGCACATCGGGATGCGGTGACACATCGTATCCTGCGTCTGATAGGGGTGCGCATGCCTGATCAACCGTCGCTTTCAACAAATTGACCCGCAAAAACACAGGCGCGCGCTGCTGCAACACTTGGGCAATCGCAGTGGCCTGATCCCCAAGGCTGTCACACCAATGCGGCCACACCCATTCGGGAATATCACAATTTACCCAATCAGATGTTGGTGTTTCAAAACAACGCTCATCGGAACCTAGTGGAACAGGCGCAAATCGGACATCACTAAAGATTGTGTCCAAATCAACACCCTGACTATGCAGGATACCCCGCATCAGGGATCGTCCCGTCCGTGCGCCCCCTGCATGGCCCAGCGCGCTGTCCCGCTTGCGCAATGCATCAAACACATGATCACGGATTGCCGCACGGTCTTTTGATCCCGCATAGCGATTGGCCCGTCCCCAGTGCGTTAGCGCCGTTTCCGCGCGCGCCCCGTCCAGCACCGCATCCAAAATCTTAATGGCGGCAGAAACACGTGCGGCAGGGGTCATTACATGATCCGATAATTGGGGCTTTCGCGGGTGATTTGAACATCATGCACATGGCTTTCTTTCAAACCTGCGCCTGTGATTTTCACGAATTGGCAATTTTTGCGCATTTCCTCTACTGTTGCACAGCCCGTGTATCCCATCGCTGCACGCAAACCGCCCACCATTTGGTGAATGACGGCCCCTGCGGAACCTTTGTATGGAACCTGACCCTCGATCCCTTCTGGAACCAATTTATCGCCGGCCGCATCCTTTTGGAAATAGCGATCAGCAGATCCGCGCGCCATCGCACCCAAACTGCCCATACCGCGATAGGCCTTAAACGAACGGCCCTGATACAGGATCACCTCGCCTGGGGATTCATCGGTACCCGCAATCATGGATCCAACCATGGCACAAGATGCGCCTGCGGCAATCGCCTTGGCGAAATCACCAGAAAACTTAATCCCGCCATCTGCAATAACGGGCACATCCCCAGCAGCGGTGGCACAATCACTGATCGCGGTTAATTGTGGCACACCCACACCTGCCACCATGCGTGTGGTACAAATTGATCCCGGTCCAATCCCAACCTTTACCGCATCCGCACCCGCGCCAATCAGCGCCTTGGTCGCCTCAGAGGTGGCAACGTTACCTGCAACAACCTGAACCGTGTTGGACAGTTTCTTGATCCGCTCAACCGCGTGTGCCACCCCTTCCGAGTGGCCATGCGCCGTGTCAATCACAACCATGTCAACACCTGCGTCAATCAATGCCTCGGATCGTTCAAACCCTGCATCGCCAACGGTTGACGCCGCTGCAACGCGCAGGCGGCCCAACTCATCCTTACACGCCGTTGGGTTCAAAACGGATTGTTCCGTGTCCTTTAGCGTCAACAAACCTGTCAACTTACCCGCAGCATCGGTCACCAACAATTTTTCAATACGACGTGCCTTCATCAGGCTGATCGCCTCTTGGCGATCTGCGGGTTCATGCAGGATGGCAAGGTTTTCTGAACTCATCATCACGTGCACAGGTGTGTCATCCGCAGTGGCAAAACGCATGTCACGGTTTGTCACGATCCCG